>CAZHID010000143.1:3635-4898 GCA_964532445.1 uncultured Planctomycetia bacterium
ACCAGCCGTTGAGCTCTCCGGCCTTGTAGGTCCGGGTCTCCGTGAGAAGCCCCTCATCATCGCGGATCTCCTGAACGGTCCTGGCCTCTTCAACCGCCGGGGAGACCAGTCTCGCGGTCGTTTCGGCGCACACACCCTGCCCCGCCCAAACTATTGAGGCCAAAAAGATAGCGACCGACAGAATTCGGCCGCAAAGAACGGACCGTCCTTTGAACATCAGCCCTGCCCCTGTCCCGGCATCGCCGCCAACGGCCCGGCCGTCGCGCCGAACTCGGGCAGGATGCGCCGCGGCGACGTGCTGCCGTCGAAGTCGCCGACCACCCAGCCGCCGGAAGCGGTCTGATAGCACAGCAAATAGCAGAACGCCGGTCCTTTTTCAAAATACATCGTGAGGTACACCGCCTTGAGCCGCGGCGTGATCTCCTGCGACCGGATCAGGTCATAGCCCTGGTACGCGCCGTAAAAAGCCTCGATGCGCTTCAATCCGGAAGCCTGAGAGGCCACGAACTCGTCGCTCTCGAGCGGCCCTCCCGCGACCCAAGCCCGGACCGCCGCTTCGGCGCCGTCCTTGGCGTAACCGGCCAGACCGCGCGTGACGCGGCCGTAGACGCCAACAGCGAAGCCGTCAGAGAAAAAATTGAGAGCGTCATAAGAAATTGCCGGCGAAAAAGTCTGAGTTTCATGTTTTGATCCATTTTTTATGAAAAGTTTGCCGGTCTTAGGTTGAGGTCTTTGAACAAGCCGATCGGTCCAAGCCTGCTTTTTACCTTAAAACGCCTTTGCGCTCAAGGTTGGCCGCGTACCGGCAGACAGCCGCGGCGACGAGCCAGCCCATCACGACGCCGATGTACAGCAGGCCCGGTTCAGTCCCCGGCCCGCGGTGGAACAGGTACCAGACATTCGTTCCCACATTGACCGCCAGCGCGGCCTTGAAGAACAGGACAGAGGTTTTTTTGAGCAAAAATAAGAATCCCGCCGCGCTCAAGTTGAGCGCGATGAGGAGCGCCGCGAGGAGCAGGTCGCCTGTTTCCAGGCGGACGACGGGAACGGCCGCGACCGCCGCTCCGACCGTTTCCACGGCAGCGGGTTGGGACGCCAGACGCGACTGCACGGCCGCGATCATGCTGATGCTGAAAAAACCTGACATGAAGTACCAGCCGCTGACGATCCAGACGCCGAGCGGCCTGGGCGCGGGAGGAAGTGATGAGGGGTCGGGACCGGGATCGGTTGGGTCGCTCATGGTTTTAAAGTATATCAGAAATG
>CAZHID010000144.1:0-1623 GCA_964532445.1 uncultured Planctomycetia bacterium
CGGCACCGGAGGCGCCGGCCAGACCGTTCGATAGCAGTTCCCCGAGTGATCACGACAAATTCGCCGCAGGTGCCGCAAGGTATCCCCCGCGGCAAGCGGTCCGGCGGGCCGCCCGGACCGTCCGATAACGGGTCGAGGTTCTGACTTATGGCGTTCCAATTTTCTCCCACAGCCGAGCTGAGCCGTTCCAAGACCCTTCCGCATAACATCGAAGCGGAAGCGGCGGTCCTTGGTTCGATGCTGATCGACGACCTCGCCATCCCCCAGGCGATCGAGCGGCTCAAGGCCGACAGTTTTTACCACCCCCCGCACAAGCAGAACTTCCGCGCGCTGATCACCCTCTTCGAGAACAACAAGGCCGTAGACCTCATCACGCTCACCGAGACGCTCACGCAGGACCAGACGATCGACGCGGTCGGCGGCGCGGCGTACCTGTCGGAGCTTTCCGCGGCGGTGCCGACCAGCGCGAACATCGGTTACTACATCAAGATCGTCCATGAGAAGTACATCCTGCGCAGCCTCATCCACTCCGCGACCAAGATCGCGCAGGAAGGGTACGAGGCCTCGGAGGGCGCGGACGCGCTCCTCGACCGGGCCGAGAAAGCCATCTTCGAGATCGCGGGCAACCGCTTCGGCAACGAAACGAGCCTGATCAAGGATATCGTCAAGAACTGCATCGAGACGATCGACCGTCTCTACCAGCGCAAAGAGAACATCACCGGCGTCCCGACCGGTTTTCATGAATTCGACATCCAGACGGCAGGGCTCCAGCCGTCCGACCTCATCATCGTCGCCGCCCGTCCCTCGATGGGCAAGAGCGCGCTCGTCACCAACATCACCGAACACGTGGGCATCACCGAAAAGATCCCGACCGCGATCTTCAGCTTGGAAATGTCCAAGGAACAGCTGGCCCAGCGCATGCTCTGTTCGCAGGCCCGGGTCAACGCGCACAAGGTCCGCACGGGCTTTTTGGCCCAGGCCGACTGGCCCAAGCTCACCGACGCCGCGGCCAAGCTTTCGCGCTCACCGATCTTCATCGATGACACCCCCGGTATCTCGGTCCTCGAGCTCCGTGCCAAGGCGCGGCGCCTCAAGGCACAGCACAACATCCAGCTCATCATCATCGACTACCTTCAGCTCATGCGTTCGGACGACAACCTGGAGAACCGCCAGCAGGAGATCTCGACGATCAGCCGTTCGCTCAAGGCGCTCGCCCGTGAGCTCCATTGCCCCGTGATCGCGGTCAGCCAGCTCTCGCGCGCGGTGGAAAGCCGCACGGACCACCGGCCGCAGCTGTCCGACCTGCGCGAATCAGGCGCCATCGAGCAGGACGCCGACATGGTCGTGCTCCTGATGCGCGAAGAATATTACAAGCCCACCGAGGAGAATCGAGGCCTGGCGGAAGTGATCATCGCCAAGCAGCGCAGCGGCCCCGTGGGCACCATCAAGCTCGCGTTCGTCAAAGAATTCACCCGTTTCCAGAACCTGGACCTGCGCCGCCCGCCCGAAGACATCGGGGCATGATCTCCCCCTTCTTGACGGCCCCGGACTGTGCTATATTATCCGCTTAATCACCGAGGAAACCTTTACCTATGATGCGCAAATTCCTAGCTTCCACGCTCG
>CAZHID010000144.1:1657-4819 GCA_964532445.1 uncultured Planctomycetia bacterium
TTCCACCGCTGCCTACGCCGATGACGGCGGAACGGTCGTATCGGAAGTCGTCGTCGAGGGCAACGAAACCGTCGCGCTTCAGACCATCCTGACCCAGCTCCGGACGGTCGCCGGCAAGCCCACCACGACGCAGGCCCTCAGCGAGGACCTGAAACGCCTTTACAGCCTCGGTTATTTCAAGGACGTCCAGATCAAGCAGGAGACCGACCCTTCGACCGGTAAGCTCAAGGTCGTGTTCGCCGTCAAGGAAAAGCCCGTCCTGCGCGAGGTCGAGATCATCGGCAACGTGAAGATCAAGACCAAGGACATCGAAGCCAAGATCAAGTCCAAGGCCGGCGACTTCTTCGACGAACAGCAGGTCCGCCGTGACGTTGACGCCGTGAAGAAGCTGTACGAGGAAAAGGGTTACTACGACGCGGGCGTGCGCTACAAGACCGACTTTGACCCGACCTCCAATCAGGCCCGGCTCCAGATCATTTCCGAAGAGGGCGCCAAGCTGGTCGTGAAGCGCATCGACTTCGAGGGCGTGAAAGCGATCAAGGAAGGGGATATCCGCGCCAAGATCGAGACCAAGGCGGCCCAGTGGTTCTGGATCTCGGGCGTCCTCAAGAAAGAAGCCCTGGACCTCGACCTCCAGCGCATCCAGGCCCTTTACGACGAGTACGGCTATAGCGATGCCAAGGCCACTTATCGCACCGAGAACCTCAACGACAAGGGCGATGTCCGGCTGATCTTCGTCGTGGAAGAGGGCAAGTTGTACCAGGTCGGGGACGTGAGCTTCCGCGGCAACACCGTGTTCACGAACGAAGAGATCATCCTCGCGATGGAGCTCAAGTCCGGTTCACCGTTCTCGCGCAAAGGCCTCCGTCAGAGCGTGACGAACATCCAGGACCTGTACTTTGAGAAGGGCTACATGAACGCGAAGGTCGCCTTCGACTCCGTTTATAACGAGCAGACCCAGAAGGTCGACGTCTCCTATAAGATCACCGAGAACAACATCACCTCGGTCAACCGCATCATCATCCGCGGCAACAACAAGACCCAGGACATCGTGATCCGCCGCGAACTGCGCGTGTATCCGGGCGAGGCGTTCAACGGCACGGCGCTCAAGCGTTCCAAGGAGCGTCTGTTCAACCTCGGCTTCTTCGAAGAGGTCCAGATGGACACCGTGGACACCGAGAACCCGGACTCCAAGGACCTTGTCGTCACGGTCAAGGAGACCAAGACCGGCGAATTCAGCTTCGGCGGCGGATTCAGCTCCATCGACAAGGCGGTCGGATTCGTCCAGGTCCGTCAGTCCAACTTCGACATCGCCGATTGGCCGTCCTTCACCGGCGCCGGCCAGGACCTCACCGCGCGCGTCCAGCTCGGCGCGGTCCGGTCCCAAGGCGAGATCTCATGGACCGACCCGTGGTTCATGGGCAACCCCTTCTCGCTCGGGTTCGATGTTTACCACCGCGAGTACAACAAGACCCGCAGCTCGGGTCTTTTCTTCGACCAGAGCCAGACCGGCGGGCGCATCCGGGTGGGCAAGGAGCTCTCGGACCACGATTCGATCAGCACCTTCTATGGATTTGAGCGCGTCGAGATCTCGGACATTCCGGACGAGGCCTCCACGGACCTGAAGGCGGAGATCGGTGAGACCAACATTTCCCGTATCGGCGCGATGCTGACCCGCGACACCCGCGACAACCGGTTCGTCCCGACCGAGGGCGTCCTGCTGCAAGGCGGCGGTGAGATCGCGGGCGGTCCGCTGGGCGGAGACCGTGACTTCTGGAAGCTCACCGGTCTGGGGGCCACGTACTACGAGGTCTTCAAGGACAACGTCCTTGAGCTCAAGCTTCGCGGCGGTATCGCGGACGCGTACGACGATTCCGAAAAGGTGCCCATCTTCGAGCGTTATTACGCGGGCGGAGCGAACACGATCCGCGGTTACCGCGAACGGCGCATCGGACCCCGTGACCCGGGGACCCTGGACCCCATCGGCGGCAACGCGTACTGGGTCGGCAACGTCGAGCACACTTTTCCGATCTTTCCGGGCATCATCAAGGGGGCTGCGTTCTATGACGTCGGCGCCGTGGACGCGACCATCGAGGACTTCGGCGACGACGGGATCCATTCCGGCGTCGGCGTGGGTATCCGGGTCAAGACGCCCATCGGTCCGCTGAAGGTGGACGCGGGTTACCCGCTCGATGAAGTGGAAGGCGAGGACAAGGAGATCCGCTTCTACTTCAACATGAGCCGCGGCTTCTAAAATTTTCACACCCATCAACAAGGAGAATCGACCATGAAATCACAGCTTCGCGTTCTGACCCTCATGCTTCTGGCCGTCGCGCTGACGTGCGGCACCGCTTTTGCTGAGGCCAAGATCGGCTTCATCAACATTTCACAAGTGTTCGATTCTTACGAGAAGACCAAGCAGTTCGACGCCGACCTCCAGAAGGACTCCGAGTCCAAGCGCGCCCAGCGCGAGGTCCTCGTCAACACGATCAAGAAGCTCCGCGACGAAGTGGAACTGATGGCCCCCGAAGCCCGCGAGGACAAGCAGCGCCAGATGGACCAGAAGGTCCAGGAGCTCCAGGCCTTCGACCGCGACGCGCGTCTGGCCCTGCGCAAGAAGCGCGATGACATGATCCGCGACATCCTCAAGGAGATCGACGACGTCATCCAGGCTTACGGCAAGGAAAAGGGCTACGACTACATCTACAACGACCGCGTGCTCGTCTTCAAAAAAGACCAGAGCGACATCTCCAAGGAAATCATCGACCGCTTGAATGGCAAAAACTAATTCTCAAGCCGCTCCTCCCGCCGACCTGACGCTGGCGCAGATCGCAGCGCTGGTCGGGGGCGAAGCGGTCGGAAATCCCGATTTCCGCGTGTCCGGCGCCTGTGGTATCCAGGAGGCCGGTCCCGCGGAAATTACCTTTTTAAGGGACGCGAAGTACCTTCCGCTCCTTCAGAAGAGCCGTGCCGGCGCCGTGATCGTCGGCCGTGACTCCGTCTACCGCGACCGTCCCGTCGTCGTCGTCGACCATCCCGCCCAGGCCTTCCTCCAGGTGCTCTCGGTCTGGACGACAGGGAAGGAAGACCTCGCCAGGACAGGCGTCCATCCTTCCGCTTCCGTCGCCGCCTCGGCCGTCCTCGGCGCCGACGTCCATGTGG
>CAZHID010000145.1:0-795 GCA_964532445.1 uncultured Planctomycetia bacterium
GCGTACTCGTCCTGGGGGCGGGGCTTTTTGAGCGCGACCTCCAGCTGTCCGCGCAGGATCGTGAGAGGCGTCTTGAGCTCGTGTGAGAGGTCCTGGACGATCTGCTTCTGGGCTTCGAAGGATCTTTCGAGACGCTCGAGCATCTCGTTGAACGTCTGGGCGAGCCGGTTGATCTCATCGCCCGTATCATGGAGGTAAAGCCGCTCGCCGAGATTGTCGGAACGGATCTCCCGGATCTTCTGGACGATCCGGTCCACCGGGCCCAGTGTCACGCGGACCAGGAAGAGCCCCGCCCAGCTCGTGATGAGAAGCATGGCGAGCACCAACAAGATCAGCACGCGGCGAAGACGAGTGAGCTCCTCCTCGACGGGCCTGAGCGGCATGAGCACCCGGATGATGTATCGCGGATGCGGTCCGTCCATCACCGTCCGGGTGTTCGCCCTCACACGGACCGGCTTCATGTCCCGGTTGATGAGATCGAAGCTGCGGACGATCTTTTCGCCCCGCAGCGCGCGCGCAAGGATCTGAGGTTCGAGCAGCGTGTTGGATTGGACCGCGCCGGACTCGGCGATGGGCCGGCCGTTCAGATCGAAGATCTGCGCGGCCGTCCTCAGCCGGCGGTCGGGCTCCGGGAGCTCGGGGCCTGTCAGAAGGTCCGCTATCATCAGGAAGCGCTTTTCGTCGTTGTTCTTGTAGCCGGAGAAGAAGGCGGTCCAGCCGCTCGGGGCGTCCACCTTGCGTGTGGTGAGGTAGGTTTTAACAGCGGACTGGAGCCCGGAAGCGCGGGCGTCCAAC
>CAZHID010000145.1:805-4770 GCA_964532445.1 uncultured Planctomycetia bacterium
GTAGTGATAGACGCAGGTGCTGAAAACGGAGAACGCCGCCAGCAGGATCGCCGCGTAAAGCAGGAAGACCCTGAGCCGGACCGATCCGAAACGCGCGTACTTGTGTCCGTCCGATCTGTCGGCCATCAAGGGATCGCCTCCCGGATATATCGGTCAGCCGCCCCGGACAGGCTCCCGGATCAGGCGTTTCACTTTTTCCAACAGCGTCTGCACGCCGCTGGACTTGTCGAAGTAATCGTCCGCCTTGAGGATCAGGCGTTTCTGCTCCTCGATCGGATAGATGCTCGATACGATGACCTTGAGCTGCGGATTGTGCAGGTGCACGGCGTCAAAGATGACGTCGCCCGAATATCCCGGCATTTTGATGTCCAGCATCACCAGGTCCAGGCCCTTGCAGTCCAGCAGGGCCGCCGCCGCAGTGTCCCAGTCCCCCGCGTCAACGACCTCGAACCCCTCGAACTCCAGCAGCATTTTGTAGATATTCCGGATCCGGTCATCATCGTCCACCAATAGGATCTTATGCATGGCTCCCCCCGGTTATCGGACGCTTTGGTACAGCTCTCACTATATCGAGCATACCTTGCGCCCGCTTAAGGGACCATTAAACCAGGATTAATATCCGCTCATGATCAGGCCGCGCCGACCCTGCCGCCGAGTCACTCCTTGAGGACGTAGCCGGTCCCGCGAACGGAATGGATCAGAGGCTTCTTGAATTCCTTGTCCACCTTGTTGCGGAGGTGGTTGATGTACACGTCGATCACGTTGCTGAAGCTGTCGAAGTCTTCGTTCCACACGTGTTCGGTGATCATCGTCCGTGTGACGACGTCACCGGCGTTCAACATCATGTATTCGAGGAGGGCGTATTCCTTGCTGGTCAGGGCGATGTCCTTGCCGGCGCGTTTGGCCGTGTGTTTGAGCTGGTCCAGCTCCAGGTCCCCGACGGAAAGGATGTTGGTCTTTTTGACGCTCTTCCGGCGCAGCAGGGCCGCCACGCGGGCCAGAAGTTCTTCAAAGGCGAAGGGTTTGGTGAGGTAATCGTCAGCGCCGCTTTCCAGGCCGCGCACTTTATCCTTCACCGAATAGCGTGCCGTGACCATGAGGATCAGGATATTCGGTTTGGAGGCGCGCATCTCCTGACAGAGCGCGAAGCCGTCCTTTCCGGGCAGCATCCCATCCAGGATGACGAGGTCGTAATCGTTCACTTCCGCCAGCGAACTGGCAAGAGCCCCGTCGAGAGCGACATCCACGGCGTAGTGCTGTTCTTTCAAACCGCGCTCGATGAAACTGGCTATATTCTTCTCATCTTCGACCACAAGGATCCGCATATAAAATCATTATCCCCCGGCGAACAAAGGTGTCAACATCCCTATGCGCGAGCTCCGGCCCTTTTAGAAATCTTTTCGATCCTCGCGCTGGTGAAGATCGACAGGACCACCGATCCGCCGAAGTAATAGATGCCGGCTTCGGGCTCCGCTTTAAAGAGCGAAGATCCCTTGGCGATCACGATCGTCATGGCCACGACGTACACGTCGAGCATGGACCATTTGCCGAGCGTCCCCAGCCGGTGGACCACGGCGCCGCGGTCGTTCTTGCTGAACGGCAGGAACCAAAGGGCGAGCAGCGCCAGCATCTTGACGGCCGGGAAAATGACGGAAAAAAGGAAGATGACGGCCGCGAGCACGTATTCGCCGTGGTGGTACAGGTCCCCGATTCCGCTGAGGATCGAGTAGGTCGACGTCTTGACGATGAGCTCGGTGAAGGTGATGACCGGCAGCGATAGGCGCGTGATGAGGCATGCGGTCGATGCGGCCCTGAGCAGGTAGATATCCGCACGATAACCGCAGCTGGATTGAAGCGACTGATTTTCTCCCATCATTCCCCTCTTTCTTTCTGCCTCATGACGCTGCCATGCGCTGCCATGACGCCGCTGTGAACGGTCCCGGGCATTATAGCTCAACACCGAACGACAAAAACCCCCGGGCCAAGGGGGACAAGGCCCGAAGGTTTTTGTTTTTTACGCCCGCTCGTGCGGACGTCCGGAAACTAGCTCAACACCAGCGTGTAGGTCGCTGCCGTCGAGTAGCTGCCGGCGGGCTGGTCGGGAGCGATGGGCTGCCACCCCGGAAAGGGGCTGGTCCCGTCCGCATTCCCGCCGCTGATCCCATACACCACGTTCAGGTCCGACGAGTTCCCCGTCGAACTTGAGGTGTAGATCGTCTGGTTGTTCATCACGCCGGACTGCGCGTTCGCGTTGAACGAATCGCCCGTGATGTCATTTCCGCTCTGCGTCGCTTGGATCACCTTCATGAGCAGCGCGTTCGGCAGCGTGTGGGTCGCGCTGGAAACGGGCGGAACGTTCGCGTTGACGAGGTAAGGACGCCCCGACGACGTCGAGCTCAGGAAAAGCGCGAACGCTTTGGAGCTCCGCTGCGCGTTGTTGCCGTCCTTGACCAGCTCGCCGAACGCCATGTTCGGAGCGACGTTGGCCCCCGACGGGTTCCCCGTCACCGGGTCCAGCTCGAAGATGGCCATCGTGAGCGCCAAGTCCGAGGACACCGACGCGGTCATATTCACCGTTTGGACCGTGGCGGCGTGAGCCGCCGTGCCCATCATCAGGACCGCCAAAGCGGCCATTGTGATCTTTTTCATAGGAGCTCCTTCATTCTTCATTGATCGTTTTATGTTCTTACCCGGCCTGTACGCTTACGGGTTACCCCGGGGCGCCCTTAGTCCGGGCTTCCTTCGGAGGGCCAAGGGCGTCCCTCCTCCAAATCCGAGTCCGCGCGCGAAACTGCGAACGCATGCTGCTTGATATCAGCGCAAACACAGCCGCTGGCTGTGAAGCACCCCTCGCAACAGTAGGTGGTCCTGCCGACGGTGATTCCCCGCCCTTTGTCAGACCCCCACTCGGACTGTTCCATTCCGCATGCAGGGCATACTTTGTGGTGGTTGGTCTTCATGGTTGTTCCCTCCTGGCGGGTTGGTTCCTGTCCCACCACCACGACTTTACGAAAAGCCGCGTTGCCGGAGCGTTAATCCAGGATTAATTTTATTTAATGTTAGGAACGGGCCGGGAGGGAGCAGGTCCCGCTTAGAGCGCGGCGGCGGGCTCGATGAACGGGGACGGAGAGAGGGAGGCTTTGCCTTTGTGGTCAAGCTCGAAGCGTTCGGCGCTCCAAAGCGTGCCAAAAAGCAGCGCCCGGCGGCCGCTGTCGTCGCGCGCCAGGACCGAACCGTGGGGCAGGATCTTTTGCAGGAGTTCATCATCCAGATCGGTCCGGACCCACCGGAGGATCTTCCAAGGCATCGTCTCGAGCAGCGCCTCGGCGCCGTACTCGGACTTGAGCCGGTACTGGAACACCTCGAACTGCAGGACACCGACGGCGCCCAACAGCGTGCGGTGGCCGTACATGGGCGACTCGACCCGGAACGACTGGACGATATCTTCCGAAAGAAGATGGTCGACGCCCTTGCGGAACGGCTTGTCCTTGCCGGGCGAGGCGTTGCTCAGGAAGGAAAAGAACTCCGGCGCGAATCGCGGGATCTCGTTGTAAACGACCGAGGCGTCCTCGCTGATCGTGTCGCCGATGCGCAGGTCTTCCTTGGTGACGAGCCCCACGATGTCACCCGGGAACGCCTCGTTCACGATCTCACGCGACTGGCCGAAGTGCGCGTGCGAGTCGGAGAGGCGGATCTTCTTGCCGGTCCGCGCGACCCAGGCGTGCATGTCCCGCTTGAACCGTCCCGAACAGACGCGCACGAAGGCGATGCGGTCGCGGTGCAGCGGGTTCATGTTGGTCTGGATCTTGAAGACAAAGCCCGAGAACACGGGGCTGTCGAGCGGCGTCACGCCCTTGGCGGACCGGCGCGCGACCGGCGGCGATGAGTAACGGACGAAGCCGTCGAGGATGAGGTCGATGCCGAAGTTGTTCGCCGCGCTGCCGAAATAAACGGGGATGGTCTCC
>CAZHID010000146.1:0-4582 GCA_964532445.1 uncultured Planctomycetia bacterium
GCGACCCCGGCTACATGTATCGGATCGCCCAGCTCGCGGCCGAGGAGATCCTTGTGCCGACACACGCCCCGGAAGTAGTGGTCGATGCCGAGCCCCGGGACGCGTCCCCGGCGCTCCAAGCCGGACCCGTGTCCGCCGTCGTTTTTGAAACACCGATCGGCGCGCTCGCTGAGATCGCCCGGTTGATGAATGCCCACGGCCCGGCCGTTCCCGGGGCTGTCCCGGTCGTCGCGGTCCGCGCTGATTGGCTGGATGCCGAGGGCCGCGCGACCCGCGCGATCCTGTGGGACGCCGAAGCGGGCGTTCTGCGCGAACACGTTTTCACCGAACCCCTTCGTTTGACCAGCGCGTTCGTCCGCAACATCAGCGGGTCCGGAGAACAGGAGCGCTACCGCCGCCTGGCCCGTAAACTCCAAGCCTCCGGTGTGACCCTGGTGAATCCGCCCGCGAGCTCCGCAAAGGCGGATAGCAAGATCGCCGCGTACCATGCGATGAAGGCCCAAGGGGTTCCCACGCCCGAAACGCTTTTTCTCCCGTCCGGGGTTTCGGCTTCCGAGGCTGTCAAGCAGGTCCGACGCAGTTTTGGGGCCCTCTCCGCTTTGGGGCAGGCCGCTCAGCTCGTGGTCCAGCCGAACAACGGGACGGAAGGTCAGGGCGTCGCCGCCTTCGCGGAAGATCTGGATGAGCTCAAGCCTTCAAGCCCGATGATCCAGCACCTGGTCCGTCTGGCCGCCTCCGGCGAGCCGGTGATCGTCCGTCCGCTGACCGGAAATACCTATCATGATGAAGACGGCCGCACGGGCCGTATCGTATACCGCGCCACCGTCGCCCGCACCGCCGAAGGCGGGTACGAGGTGGCGGGCGTGTTCGGCACCGTTTCGAGCGGTCAGGCCGAGGTGAACACCGCGCGCCGTGCCGGCGGACGGATCGTGACCGTGGCTGACGGAATGATCGGCGACAGCGTGTATCCCGGTCCTAACGGCGATATGGTCGAGCCCGGTTCCTGGGCTTGGGACAGCGCCGGATTCGAATCGACCGCCCGGAACGCCGCCGCGGCGATCAATCAAGGGCTTGGGACGCTGGATCAATCGGACCTGCTCGGTGTGGACCTGGTGCTCACGGTCGACCCGCAGACGGGCGCGCAGTCCTGGTCCGTGCTGGACATCAATCCGCGCCCCGCTGGCCTATGCCCAGGACTGGTTCGGCCGGCAAATTTCCGCCGCGGCCTACCAGCCGTCGCTGGCCGCCAAGCAAAAATTAAGCGAGGACTACACCGAAGCGATGCGTCAGGCGCGGAACCGCACCTCGAGCGTGCCGGCGCTGCAGGCATCGATCGCGGCCGCGTGGAATTTCTTGAAGGAACATCGGGCGGAGCTGTCCGTTGAGATGGGTGAAGAGCTCAACGCGGAGATCGTAGCGGCCGAGGGCCGTTTGGACCGCCGGCTCAAGATCACCGGACGACTCATGGACCATTCGGGCCGCTTCACGGGTGCCGACCGCGCGGAACAGAACGCGCAGGTCCCCGGTCTGAGCCGCGCCGTTTTCCCTCAGGACGCGCCGCGCCTGAACGACACGCAGGTGGAAGAACTTTGGAACCGGATCGACGCCGCCCAGACCCGCGCCGGAGTGTACGGCCGGGGTCTTGAGGTCGCCGTTCCGCTCCGCGCGCTGCCGATGGGCGGCATCCAGGACGCCGGGCCCTATATCAACGCGATGACCCTGCCCGGACCGCATTTGTTGGAACACGCACCGTCGATCATCACGGCGCAAAGTTCCAACATGGTCCGCCTCTCGATCGCCGTCGCGCGTGACGCGTCGGGCAACGTGCTGGAGGACCGGATCCGTTACAACAACAAGACTTGGGGCTACACGTTCGATCAGAAGGTCCCCGCGGAATTGACCAAGGAAGGATGGACGCCGGCCGGTCAACGCGACGCGGTCGCTTACATCCTCGGCGTGTTCGGGTTGCGCGGGATCGAGGTCACGGTGGAAGTGGACCACCCGGCGATGCTCGTCGGCGGCGGGTTCGAAAGCTCCAACGCGTACGACTTGGACGTGGCGATCGCGGCGCAGGTGCTCAGCATCGCGACCGGCCGGATGGTCACGCCCGAGCAGGTGTTCGCGATGCTGCGGTTCATGGCCCCCGGCATCTTCGGCGACCGGACCGGCATGCAGGGAGCTCTGGCCGCTTATCAGGAAGCGCCGTTCACGCGGCATTACTTCCTCGGAGCGCGCAGGGACGAGGGCGGAGAGCAGCCGATCAACCCGCACAAGATCCTCGACGGCGAGCGTTCCGAACCCCGCCTGGACATGTACACGGGCCGGATGATGTTCGACCTGGTCCAGGTCATCGCGGACGACGCCAGTATCGCGCAGGCCCGCCGGATGATCGAGCTCATCACCGTTTTCCACGACGCCCTCGCGGCCCAAGACCTGGACATGCTGATGAGCGCGACGCGCGAGTACCGTGATATCCGCTACGGCTTCCAGAAGCGCTGGTTCGAACTTTACCTGGCGCAAGGGGACGATTTTTCCAAAAAAGTGCGGCATTATTACCCCGGGGACGGGGAGTGGGCCGTGATCGAGCGGGTCGCCGCCGAAAAGGCCGGCAACCCCGATCTCTACACCGGCGGACACGCCCGTCTCATCGAACTTGAGAAAAAACACAACGTGGCCGTCGCACCGCTCGGAAAGGGCGGCGTCGGCGCCAACTGGGTCCTGCACGGTGAGCCCGCGGACATCCGCGCGTTCCTCACTGAGGCGGGGCTCGACCACGAGATCACCGACACGGAAGCGCTCGAAGTGCTCCAGAGCAAGGACGGTCAGGAACGTTCGCTCAAGGGCTGGGTCCCCATCTATCTGGAACATTCCGGTATCCAGATCTCGCCGGAACTTCAGGGGCTCGCACCCGGCCTGTCGACGGAGATCCCGAGCGCTTCGTACGACCAGACCGAATTCCAGTTCGATTCAGCGCTCGGCCGCGAATCGGTCCGCCGTCAGACCGCCCGCGTTCAGTGGGGCGGAGAAACGATCGAGCTCATCCAAAAGGATATGCAGGGACAATTCGCGCTCCCTTCGGACGAGGCCTCGATCCAGAAGCTTCAAGGCGGCATCCAGGCGGTCTCGATCGACGCCGTGCGCGGTCAGTCCGCGCTCTACGTGGACCTGGGCGGAAGCACGATCCATATGGGTCTTGTGACCGTCGACGAGGTGACAGGCGAGATCGTGAAGACCGCGTTCGAAGACCTGCTTTTGACCGACGACGACAAGCGTTCGGGCGTCCGTGTGTTCCAGCTGATCGCCGACAAGATCAAGGCGGAGCTGGCGGCCCGCGGCCTTGAGGGCCGGACCGACCTCGCTGCCGGGTTCACTTTTTCGTTCCCGCACGACAAGGGCGTGATCCAGCCCGGCGCGAACGGCGTCAAAGGCTTCAACTTTGACGACCTGGCGCTGTCGACCGGTATTCCGGCCGGCGAAGGGCAGCAGGCCGCCGAGACGCGGTACCCCAACGTGCTCGACCTCTTGAACACGGCGATGAAGGAGCGTGAACTGAGTATCCGGTTCAACGCGGTCGCCAACGACACTGAGGCCGCGCTGATCCAGGGAATGCTCATCGATCCCAAGGTCGCCGCCAGCATCATCGGAGGCACCGGCTTCAACATCGCCGCGATCCTCAAGAACCTCATCACGAACCTCGAGGCGGGCGGTTACCGCGTCCAGGACGTTAAGGGTGTCGATCTGACCGAGGTGGACCGCTTCTTCATGAAGCGCGGCGCCGAAGAGCTCATCGCCGGCGGATTCCTGGGCCCTCTCCTGCGTCTCATGCTTTTGGAGCAGGCGAAAAGGGGAGGTCTCTTTGGCCGGTTGTTGGAAAAAGACGCCGACGCGGCGCGCCGTCTGACGGCAGCGCTCAGCGCAAAAAAAATGACCGTGGGTGACCGGGAAGAGGACGTGGTCCGCACGGCGGACATCGCCAAGCTCGCGGAGGCCCCTTCCGAGGAAGCCGCGCTCCGGATCCTGAGCGGGATCTTTGACCGTCTGGTCCCCGGGATCTCAGCGTCGCTGGACCGTGAACAGGACCTGTTACCGACGCTCCGTCTCGCGACGGCTGTTCTGAACCGTTCCGCGGACCTGGTCGCGGCGATGACCGCGGGGATCCTGAAGGCGGCCGAAGCGCCCAAGGACGCCCGCGTGGCCGTGGACGGCGCGATGTGGTCGAACAGCGCTTATTTCAACCGGGTCAACGAAACGCTGGGCCGTCTGCTCGGCCGTACGGGCGAGCCGGTCTTGCTCCGTGTCCAGGACGCCTCCGGCGTCGGCGCCGCCCGCCCCCCCCGCGGTGAGCGCCCCCCCGCCCCCCCAACAGCCCGGCAGAAACACCAAATATAACGCGGGGCCGCCCGCACAGGGATCGACTCGCCCTCGGGCCGGATCAAGCCGTTCGTCTACGACGACCGGGTCACTTTTTACCGGGCCCAAGTGGGCGCCCCGGACGTATTCGTAGGCTCGATCCCGCTCGCTGATCAGGCGAACGGAATTTTTGGGATCCGACAGATCGAATACGACGCGTCCACCGACTCCG
>CAZHID010000147.1:0-4564 GCA_964532445.1 uncultured Planctomycetia bacterium
CCGTATTATCACCGAGCAACAAACTGTGCTAGAATCTGGGTCCAAGTTTATCGGGCCCATAGCTCAGTTGGTTAGAGCAGGTCACTCATAATGACTTGGTCCCTGGTTCAAGTCCAGGTGGGCCCAAGGTTCTTGTGGATCACAAGACGGCCGAAAGATTAAGGGCAATTAGCTCAGTTGGTTAGAGCACATCGTTCACATCGATGGGGTCAGAGGTTCGAGTCCTCTATTGCCCAGATTTAGGATAAATATGGCGCATGCGTTGATGGACCAGATCAAGGTTTTGATCGAACTGCAGAAGATCGACGGCAAGATCTACGAGGTCCGCCGTTCGTTGGACGCTTTTCCCGCCCGCAAGAAGACGATCGAATCCCAGCTCGCCGCCGCGAAGGCCCGCTTCGCCGCCGCCGAAGAGAACCTCAAGAAGATCCAGGTCCGCCAAAAGGAACTTGAGAACGACGCGCTCACCAAAGAGAACCAGGCCAAGAAGTACCAGCAGCAGCAGGCCTCGGTGAAGACGAACCAGGAATATTCCGCGCTCACCAAAGAGATCCAGAACGCCAACGCCGACCGCTCCATCATCGAGGACCAGATCCTGAAGCTCATGGACGAGGTCGAAGCGCAGAAAAAAGCCATCGCCGACGAGAAAAAAGTCCTCGCCGACTCCGAAACGAAGGTGAAGCAGGAGCTCGACGTGATCACGCGCGAGACCTCGGCGATCAACCAGCAGATCGACGCGCTCAAGGCCGAGCGCGCCCAGTACGGCCCCCAAGTCGCCAAGGACGTCCTTTCGCAGTACGAAAAGATCCTCGTGAAGCGCGACGGCACGGCCCTCGCGGCGCTGCGCGGCGAGTCCTGCGGCGCTTGCGGCCTGACTTTCCCCCCTCAGACGGTCAACGAGATCAAGATGAAGGAATCGATGATCTTTTGCGAGGCCTGCAGCCGTATCATTTATGAGGACTAGCGGGCCGCATGAAGCCGGCCCACGCTAAGTCCCTGACCATTTTCGTGGACGGGGCCTCCCGCGGGAACCCCGGACCCGCCTCGATCGGGGCCCTGATCCTCGACCCCGAAGGCAACACCCTCAAGACCCTTTCCGAATCGATCGGCCACGCGACCAACAACATCGCCGAATATTCCGCCCTGATCTACGCGCTTCAGGAAGCCGTGGCCATGGGCGCCTCAAAAGTCCTCGTGAAGACCGACAGCCAGCTCATGGCCCGTCAGTACACGGGGGAGTACGCCGTGCGCGAGCCGCATGTGAAGATCATGCACCGGATCGTGAAGCGTTTGGCGGGGTATTTTGAGCAGTGCACCGTGGTCCATATCCCGCGGGAAGAGAACACGGAAGCGGACCGCCTGGCCGGAAGGGCCGTGGAAGGCGCTTAGTAATTTTTGGATAGTTTTGTAAAAAACTGTCCGGTCCTGTTACCTTGAAAACCCCTTGGGGCTCGGGTATACTGACCACGTTCCCAATATTATAGAAATTATTCGGGCTTAATTCGTTAAGTTCAAGATTTTCTGGCTCTCAACGACTGTTTTACACCGAGGACATCATGAAACGCAAAAGCACCGCACGCCCTCAAGGGTCCAGGACCGAAAGCAAAGAGTATCACGTGTTCAACTACATGGAAGAACTCGTGAACATCACGCTCAAGGGCCTGATCTCCCAGTTGCCGGACAGGCAGCGTCCTTCGGGCCGCGAAGTGGTGGACGTCCGTGCCCTGGCGCTCAACCGCCTGTGGCCGATGTACGTCACGACCGAGAAGGGCAAGAAGTTCGTCCAGCGCGACGTGGTCACCGACAAGATCGACCGCGACGTGACGCGTGAACTGCGCGCCGCGCTCGAGATCGTGTCCAAGCATCCGGCCGCCAAGAACGCGCCCGCGACCGCCTAAAATTCTCCGCCGGGTCGGACCGCTCCGGCGGCCTGTCCTGACGTCAGACTGATATAATGGGCCGCATGAAAATGCGGCCCATTTTTCGTTTGATCACCGGCCCTGCCGGAACGGGAAAAACCTCCCGCTGCATCGAACTCTTCCGCGACCGCATTCTCGCCTCCGGCGGCTCCGGGCTCGACGCCTCCGCCTACTTCGTCCTTCCCAATAAAGAACACGCCGACCGCATCCACGCGCTCCTCCTGAGGGACGAGCGTTTCCGGGGCATCGCGGGTCATCATGTCATGCCGGTCAGTGACTTCATCCGTTATCGGGCCTGGGGCGGCCGGCGCGTTTTGACCCAGTCGGAGCGCTCCCGGTTGTCCGCCCAGATCCTGGAGACGGGCGGGTGGGAGTGGATGGCCGAGAGCGCCCGGACCCGCGGAATGGCGCCGCTCATGGCGGGTTTTTTGCGCGAGTTGAAGTCGGCCCGGACGGAGCACGCGGCGTTCGAACGCGAAGCCCTGCGGCGCGCGGATGGTCCGGACGCGAAGCGCTTCCGGGACCTGGCACGGTTCTGGGGAGAATACGAGGCGCGCAAGACGGTGATGGGCGCGCGCGACGCGGAGGACGCGGTCGAGGACTTCGCGGCGGAACGCGAAGCGGCCGTGGACACGGATCTGGTCGTGTTCGACGGGTTTTTTTCGCTGACGGAATTGCAATTGGCCTTCGTCGAGGCTCTGACACGCAGGTGTTCGAACGTCGTTTTTACGCTCACGTTGGAGACCGGCCGGCGCGAGGGACTTTTTGCCTACCCGCTCCGTTTGAGGGAGCGCTTGCTGGCGATGGGGTTCGCGGAGGAGCGGCTCGGGGAGATGCACAGGACGGCGCGGAGCGGGCTCGTGAGGTTGGAGCGCGATTGGGGCGCGGCAGGCACGGCGGCCGGATCGGAGGGGGTCCAGCGGACCGGCACGGCGGACGGGCTCGAGATCCTGAGCGCGGCGACCCGGCGGCAGGAGCTGGAGTGGATCGCGCGGGACGCGCTGACCGCCGTTCGCGAAGGCTTGAGACACTTCAGCGATCACATGGTCGTCGTGCGGAATTTGGGCGGATACCGCCCGTGGTTCGAGGAAGTGTTCGGGGGGCTCGGAGTACCATTCGACATCCACGAACGGCTCAAGGTCGAAGAACACCCCTGGGCACGCTCGCTCGTCGCGCTCATGTCGGTCTCGGAAGGATCTTCCGGAACAGCGATGCTTCGGACCCGTGAATGGGCCGCCTGGATCGAGAGCGCCTCGGCGGCTTCCGACCGCCCGGCGGCGCTCGCGCTGGCGGAGCGCTTGAGGGCCTGTCCGGCGGCGTTGGCCTCGGCTGACGTTTCGAGTGAACCCGTCCTGGAGGGGGCGAAGCGGAGCTGTGGGGTCAAGAACGGGAGCTCATCGGTTATTTGGATTCGGCGGACACGGGCGCTTGGCGCGCGGCGGCCATGGGAGCGCTGGCGCGTTTGCGGGCGGGTCTTGCCGGCACGGAGACGAACGGCAGCGCGGAACGCGTCCGAGAGGTCCTTGAAGAATTGATCCGCCGCGCGGCGGCGGAGACCATGGGCGCCGGGGGGCAGGAACGGCGGGCGCGTCTCATCGGGCTTATCCGCGAAAGTTTGTATTCGGTCCGGGAGCCGTCCAAGAACCGCGTGCAGTTCTATGACGTGAGCCTCGCGCTTCCCAAGGAATACAAGGTCGTGTACGTGTGCGGTTTGTCGATGGGGGAATTCCCGCGGGACCACCGCCAGCACCCGCTTCTGAACGACGGGGACCGCCGCGCGCTCAATGCCGCGGGGTCGCGGCTCGAGACGGCCGCCGGAAGGTTCGAGAACGAACGGTACCTTTTTTATATGGCCTGCGCGCGCGCTTCCGAGCGCCTGGTGCTGACCCGGCACTCATTGGACGAGGACGGGCGCGAAAAGACCGCTTCGCCCTGGATCGAAGAAGTGCGTTCGCTTTTTGCCGTACCGCCCGTCGAGCACCGTGTCGAGCCGGACCGGACCTTGCCGGATCCGCGTGCGGGCGAACTCTGCGCGCCGCGCGAAGTGCTCGAGGGGTTGGCGTGGCTCGGGGTTCAAGGGACCGATCCGCCGGCGGCTGATGAGCTCGCCCGGTTGTGGGATTCCTGGCCGGAAACGGTCCGGGCCGCGGCGGGGTATCCCGGCGGGTCGGACGCCGCGCGGGAATGGGGGGCGGCCGCCGCCCGTCCGAGCCGGCTTCACGAGCCGGAGCGGATCGCGTTGTGGAACGATCCGCTCGGCACGGCGCTCAGCGCCTCCGGCATCACGGCTTTGCGGCTGTGCCCGTACCGCTTCTTCGGTCAGACCGTTCTCCGATTGGGGGATCCCAAACCGTCCACGGTGATGCAGCGCGGGACTTTTTTGCATGAACTTTTGCGCGAGCTTCTACAAGGTGTCCATCCCGGGTTCGGTTCTTTGACCGAGGCGGAGCTTCGGGGGAAGGCCGCGGAACTTTTTGATGCCCGCGCGGGGTCCGCGGTGCTGACCGGCGAGTCGAGGCATGAGCGGCAGTGGTGGATGCATCTATGGAGGGAGCTCTTTGCAGAAGCGGCGGTGAGGGAATGGCGGACGGTCCGTTCCCGCGCGCCGCTGGCGCCTGCCGAATACGAGTCCGGCTTCAGCGAGG
>CAZHID010000148.1:0-3309 GCA_964532445.1 uncultured Planctomycetia bacterium
CTTCGCGTTCAAGTGGGACCATTACATCCAGTTCTTCATCAAGAAAGAGCCGTTCACGGACGCGCAGCTCGAGTGGCTCGACGCCTGGCTGGAAGGTCTCGCGATGAACGAGGAGCCGCTGCCTTTCAAAGTGACGCCCGTGATGATCTGGCACCCGAAGAAAGGGATGAGGGGGCCTATCGCTGACATGATCGCTTCCGGCGGAAATTATCGGAGCCCGGACTTCAATTTTTCCTATCTCACGGATGACCGGCCTTTCACGTTCGACGCGTTCGTTCGCCGGTCCGACCTTTGGTTCGCGATCTGGTCCGTGGCGGGCATGGCCTGCTTCCTGGTCTTTTTGCCCATCGCGCTGGTGGTCGTCACGCGGTTCCGCGCCGCGATGGGGCGGAACTTTCTTTTTTTGGTCTACTTCGGACTGCTCGGTTTGCCGTACCTTCTGATCGAGATCCTGCTCATGCAATGGTATGAGATCTACCTGGGCTCGCCCGTGTCATCGCTCACGGCGATCCTGGGCGGCATGCTCGTGTTCAGCGGCATCGGCAGCCGATATAGCGGATATTTTGAGGGCCGGAAGACCGTGCTGGTGTTCGCGGGGATCGTTCTCTCGGCGCTGGCCATGCTTTATTTCGTTCCTCCCGTTCTCAACACAGCCGCCGCCGCGCCGTTCGCGGTGAGGATGGTCGTTTCCGTGGCGAGCATCGCTCCTCTCGCGTTCTTCATGGGCATGCCGTTTCCGATAGCGTTGAACATGGCCAAGGCGCGTTGCGGGGACGCTTCAGGCGCGCTTTTTTTCGCGGTGAACGGGGCTGCTTCGGCCATCGCGACACCGGTGTCCTGCCTTATTTCGATGAATTGGGGTTTTCGCGCGGCGTTTTTGGTCGGGGTCGTGATCTATCTCCTTCTTCTGCCGGTGATGCTGGCGCTCGGGAAGGGAAAATGAAGGTGTCATCCATTCCGCCCCGGAACGCGGGTGTCTGGCTGACCCTGCTGGCGCTCTTGTTCGCCGGTCTTATCACGGGCTGTTCCAGGAAATTCCCCCACCAGGAGCTTCTGGATACCAGACCGCCTTCCGCGGCCGCCTCTTATGACCTGTATGTGGGGATCTGCGGGACCTCTCCGCGCAATCGAAAGAACCGGTATGTCCGAGGGGTCGATCCACGCGTAAGGATCCCGATCCAATGGATGTTCTGGTACGCGGAAGGGATCCGCCATTTTTTGATCGGGGATCACCGCCGGTCTGACCAGGTGCTCGCCGATCTGAACGTCAAACCGGAAGAGGTGACGGACGTTTTTCTGACAAGTTTGGACCGTCACCGCGCGGGAAGTGTTCATCGGTATCCGAATGCCAGGGTGCATGTGCCGGCCGGCGCGTACGCGTACGCGAAACGCTGGATGGCCAAGGGGCAGGCCCGCGAGAAGCAGCTGGATGAGGGTTCGATCCGCTACCTTGAAGGCCTGGAGCGGGATCGGCGGCTGATCCAGATACACGGCAGCTTTGAGGTGTTCGAAGGTTTTAAAGCTTATATGGAAAGCGTTCCGGCCCCGTTCTTCACCTATTACGGCGTGAACACCTCTGCCGGTCCTTTCGTGATCGCTTCAGATCTCGCGCCGTTGGTCGAAAATCTCAGATCCGCTCTGCCGGTCCCGGGCTCGGACCGCCGCACGATCGCCAGGGCCTATCGCCGTCTTCGGCAGTCCGCAGGCTCTTTCAGGCGGATCCTGACCGGGTCCGATCCCATCGTATCCAAACAGTATCGGCGTATCTCGCCGAACGTCCTCGCCGTCTCCACCGCTAAGGCCGTGAGGCTTGCCGCCGCCCGTCCGCTGCCCGAGCGCCTTCTTTTCAATGCGCACGAGCACATAGCGTCACTCGCCGCGGCCGAGCGTTATGTGGCCGCCGCGCGGGAGCTCGGTATCCGCCAGACCCTGGTCCTGGGCTCGTATGAAGGGACCTTTGACCGGCCCGATGACGGGTCCGATCGATCCCGTCCTTATTACGCGTCCGGCATCACCAACGCGGCCGTTCTGGAAATGGGGAAGCGGTTCCCGGGGGAACTGATCCCGTTCGTTCTGGTGACCCCCGGAACACCGGACAAGATCGATGTGATCCGCGAGGCGGTCCGGAACGGCGCCGGAGGGGTCCATGTGACCATGGTCGACGTCGAGGGACTGAGGTCCGACGAACGCAGCATGTGGCCTGTGTACGATTATTGTCAAAAAGAGGGACTGCCTGTATTCATCCATCTCCGCAGGATGTCCCAACCGGTGTTGGCGAACATCCTGGATCATTTTCCCGGGCTGAGGGTCCATTGTCCGCACCTGCTCTATTTTCCGGATGACCTCAACTATGTCCGGTCGATGCTCAAGAGGTATCCCAACCTTTCCACGGACCTGACGTTCGGCTTCCTGGACTGGCTCAAGCCCAATATGAAACTCATGTCCCGGAGCGCGGACCGGCTCGCCGGACTCATCCGCGAGTTCCCCGACCGTTTTCTGTGGGGGACCGATACCGTGATCTCCGGAGCTGAAGCTTCGGAGCAAAAAATCTTCCGCTCCAAGGCGGAGGCTTATCGGCGTCTGCTCGAGGAGGGAGCTTTTTCATTCGAACTCATGGACCCTGAGGACCGCGCGTTGCGGGGGATGGCCCTTGAAGAGGAGACCTTGAAAAAGGTCTATTCCGAAAACGCCGTCCGTTTTTTGAAGGGTCCATCCAACGCGTCCGGCCCAGGTCAGTCCGCGCGCCGGACCACGGTCCTGCTGACGGGATCGTCATTGGCGGGAGAGGGGTTGAACGCCGATTTTTCGCGGCATCGGTCCGGAGTGAGGGTCTCGGACGAACTGTCGGCGATGTTGAGCGGAGCCGACCTGTTCCATGTAAGCAACGAAACCCCTCTCTGCCCGGACGGAGAACGCGGCTCCAAGATGAGGTACTGCTCATCCTCTGAAGACCTGGGGCGGCTCGGGGAACTGGGCGCCGATGTGATCGAGCTCACCGGGAACCATCTTCTGGATTTTGGGCCGGCAACTTTTTTGAACACCCTGAGCTTGTACCGGTCGAGGCTGCAGTCCACGTTCGGCGGAGGCGCGGATGACCGGCAGGCCTCCGCGCCTTTGCGTGTCGTCAAGAACGGCCAGTGGTTCACCTTCATAGGCTTCAACATGATCTCCGGCACCACGCGAGGCCGGTCGCCAGGGGGCAATCGATACCTCGAGGCCGAGATGCTCCGTCAGATCGCTGAGGCCAAGCGGAACGGGGATATCGTGTCCGTGCACTTCCAGTGGGGGGATGAGTTCGAACTGCAGCCG
>CAZHID010000148.1:3319-3912 GCA_964532445.1 uncultured Planctomycetia bacterium
AAAACCGTTCTTTTACGGTTTGGGGAACTTTCTTTTTGACCACACCACGGACGAGACGACGCGGACCGGCGCGATGCTCCGGCTGTCGTGCTACAACGGAAAAGTCGAAAGCGTTGAGATCATCCCGGTGGTGAACTCGGGCGGTGAGCTGGGTCTGCCTGCCGCGTCCGAATCACGCAGGATCCTCGAAGGGTGGAGGAAATATCCGGACCAATTGTCCTCACCGGCCCACGTGATCGAGGCGCTGGAGATGCTCGTCCTCGATACGGATCCCGGGTCCGGCGCGCTATTGCAAAAATTATCACCGGCGTGCGGTCTGGGTCCCGGTAGTGTTCCGGTGCGGGATCGGGACCGCGGGTCCGGTATGCGGGCGGAGCGCGGACGGCCCTTTGTTTTGTCCGTGCCCCCTTCAGCGGCCGGATGGGACCCGGCGCAACTGGTCCGCGAGCGTGATGTGGATGCGGTCGTCTTTGAACGCGGGTGGCTGACAGAAAGCCTGGACAGTATTTTGCGGCATTGGCCTCAGGGCGGTCCGCGCGCGTGGGTCGCGTTGTCGTCCTTTTCGGACCGGCCGGAGCTGTGCGGAGACTTTT
>CAZHID010000148.1:3922-4554 GCA_964532445.1 uncultured Planctomycetia bacterium
ATCTACATCGACTTTACTTCTGACGACCGGCTGCAGCGGATCACGGACACATTTTCCAGCCGATCAGAGGACTGGTCCCGTTTGATCAAGAAATACGCCGTTCGTTTCAAAGTGGGTTTTTCGGTCGGGTCCAGCCGTGAATTCCGGTCCGAGGCCCACCGTATCCGATTTTTCACCAGGCGGCTTTTTGCCGTGAGGAACGCGCTCGAAGCGGAGCGCTACCGATTCCCGGTCCTGTCGGACGCCGGGCTCGAATGGGGTTACCCGCGGCAGGACGAGAACGTTAAGACGGGATTGGGCTTGGATCCTGCGACGGTCCGGCTTATTTATGCCGCGGGCGCTGTCAGTGCTTCGGACCGAGGCTGACGGCGGTTTCCAAACGATCGGTTCCGGATACGATCAAATACCCGGCATCTTCGATACTGCCTGTCCGGCGGTTGGATCTTTCACTTCCGTGCACCCGAAGGAGCAGCATGACCTCGCCGACCCCGATCCTCTATTGCGGTGACCACGACCTCAACGACGCGGCGCGTTACCTGGCCGGCAGTCTCAAGGCCGCGGGCCTGCGTTTCGACTACCTTCCGTCCAACGCCCCGTTCTCACGCGCTCCCCGTAAAAAATACCGCGCGTAC
>CAZHID010000149.1:0-4503 GCA_964532445.1 uncultured Planctomycetia bacterium
CTGGGTCTATCTGTTCGACTTCATGGGCCGGCTCAGCGTGAGCTTGTTCGTGATCAACCTGCTGCCCGTGCCCGTGCTCGACGGCGGTCATCTGCTGTTCATCGGCATCGAAACGGTCACGCGCCGCAAACTCTCCGACCGCGTCAAGGAGTGGGGGCTCAAGATCGGCATGGTGCTGGTGCTCACGCTCACCGTTTTTGTCATTTATCAGGATTTCATCATATACGAGATCGTCGGCAACGCGTTCAAAGCGGTGCAGGCGCTGCTCGGCCGTTCCTGATCCGAACACGAGGAAAAACCGATCATGCGATACAGCCGCCAACTGCTTCCGACCCTCAAGGACAACCCTCAGGACGCCGAAACGCTCAGTCACCGGCTGATGCTGCGCGCGGGACTTGTCCGTAAGCTCGCGAGCGGGACTTACACGTACCTTCCGGCGGGCCTGCGCGCGCTGGCCAAGGCGGAGGCGATCGTGCGGGAGGAGATGGACCGGGCGGGGGCGCTTGAGATCCTGATGCCGGCGCTCCAGCCGGCCGATCTCTGGAAGGAGACAGGCCGCTTCGAGATCCTCGGCGAGGACATGATCCAGTTCGAGGACCGGCACGGCAAGCTCAACGTGCTCGGCCCCACCCATGAGGAGATCATCACGGACCTCGCGCGCCATGAGATCCGCTCGTACCGCCAGCTGCCGATGACGCTGTATCAGGTCCAGACCAAGTTCCGCGACGAGATGCGCCCGCGCGCCGGCGTGATCCGCAGCCGCGAATTCATCATGAAGGACGCGTACAGTTTCCACGCGACGCCGGAGTGCCTCGACACGACCTACAACCGGATGCGCGACGCGTACAGCCGCATCTTCACGCGCTGCGGCCTCAAGTTCTACATTGTCCAGGCCGACCCCGGCGCGATGGGCGGTACGGGTTCGCAGGAGTTCGTCCTGTTCTCGAAGGCGGGGGAGGACCGGATGGTCCAGTTCGGCGAGAGCGACCGCGTGATGAGCGCCGAGATGGCGGAGCGCAAGCTCAAAGGGCTCGCGTTCCCGACAGAAGGCGGCGCCAACTTCAAGGAGCTCGACACGCCCAACGCTTCAAGCATCGAATCTGTGAGCGCGCTGCTCAAGGCCAAGCCCCATCAGCTCGTGAAGACCATGGTCTACGCCATGCCCGCCGCGGCCGGCAAGCCCGCCCAGACCATCGCCGTTCTCGTGCGGGGCACGGACGAGGTCAGTGAATTCAAAGTCAAAAAACTCTGCCCGGGCATCCGTATGGCCAGCCGCGATGAGATCGAGGCGGCGGGCTCCGCGTTCGGTTACTCGGGCCCGATCGGGCTTCAGGTCGACCGTATGCTCGTCGACGAGGACGTGCTCGAAATGCCCAAGATGATCGTCGGCGCCAACAAACGCGACAAGCACCTGGTCGGCGTGACGCCGGCCGACCTTCCCAGGAACGTGAAGTGCGCGGTCACGGTCGGCGACTTCAGGCTGGCGAACGACGGCGACACCGGTCTCGCCGACGGCCGTGAAGAAAAACTTTCACTTAAAACGGCGATCGAGCTCGGCCATATCTTCAAGCTGAACCTGCGCTACTCGGAGCCCATGCAGGCCCGGTGCATGGATGAGACCGGCGCCGAAAAACCCCTCATCATGGGCTGTTACGGCATCGGCGTGAACCGCATCATCGCCGCGGCGATCGAACAGGCCTCGACCGATCAGGGGATCGTCTGGCCCTCGCAGGAGATCGCCCCGTACCGCGTCCTGATCCTGACGACCAGCGTCAACGACACCGACCTCATGCAGATGAGTGAAAAGATCTACGGCGAAGCTCTTGCGCGCCGCTGGGACTTTCTCTGGGACGAGCGCGACGCCTCCGCCGGCATCAAGTTCAACGATGCCGATCTCCTGGGTATCCCGGTCCGGATCACGCTAGGGCCCAAGGGAATCAAGGCGGGTGAGGCGGAAGTGAAGCTGTTGCGCTCGGGCGAAGTCCATAAGGTACCTCTCGCGGATCTGATCTCCTTTGTGGAAAAGCAGCTGAACGGATGAGCGATAGAAAGAGAAGCCTCATGGATCATTCCAAGACCGCCAATGGCACGCGCAGGACAGCCGCATTTTTAACAGCCGTATTCATGGCGCTCCTGACGCTTGCCGCTTCCCACCCGGCCTCCGCCGGCGAATCCGTCGAGAACAGCCGATTGGGCTATTCGGCGTACTTTCCCGCATCCTCGCCGTCAGGCTCGAGTCCGGCGGTCCTCATCGTGTTCCCCGGATACGGTATGAAGGCCTCTCATGCGGTCAATGACTGGGCTTTTTCAGCCGAACAGAACGGCTGGGCCACCGTGAGCCTTGATATGGATTATGATGACGTCCGCCGGATGGGGGATGTTGAACGGCGGGTGGAGTCGGTGCTCGAGGATATTCAAAAATCCCGCCCGGTGGACACCCGGCGTGTCGTGATCGCCGGTACGGCTGTAGGAGGCATGCTCGCCATCTCTTTGGGATTGGCCTATCCGGAGCGCTATGCGGCGGTCGCTGTCGCGGGAGGCGGAGCGTTAAGGTCGGTGGATTGGGCGGGTCTGGCGAATGCCCGCAAACAGGTTTTTTTCATGATCCACGGCGCGAAGAACCAATATGTTCCTTTGACCGAATTCAATGCGACGGTCAAAAGCCTCAAGGATTATGGCGCCCGGGTCCAAAGCGAGGTTTTCCCGGAATCGGACCACCTTCTGCCCAGTCGCGCCTATGCTGCCTTGGTCACGGATTTGGCCGGAGAACTTCGCGCAAGCGAATAGCCCCAACGCCCCTGAATTCTTGACATTTCCTCCTCTCATTTGGTATAAATGACCATCCCGAGAGGGAGCTCAAGTGGGTTTTTCAGCCCACTTTTTTTATTCCCTTAACGTGGTACCGATTATGAGTTCTGACGTAGAAGCACGCATCACCGAGTGGTTCGCCGCCCAGCCCGGGTTTGACGCCTTTGAGCTGGCCGGCCTCGCCATACGACGGCATGGCAAGCGCAGTTTTGTCGAGATCCTTTTGGACCGGCAGGACGGCCGGATCACGCTGGATGAGTGCGGGCGTTGGAACCGGGCGCTGTCCCAGCACCTGGAGGAAACGGATCTTTTCGCGGGGCCTTATCTCGTGGAGATCTCGAGCCCCGGAGTGGACCGGCCGCTGACCGCGCCGAAGCATTTCACGAAGGCGCTCGGCCGCACGCTCAGGGTGCGTTATCAGGACCCGTCCGGATCGCTCCGTGAGTTCATGGGGCGGCTGGAACGGGCCGACGAGAACGGTATCTCGCTCAAGTCGGACGAACAAGCACTGGACCTTCCGTACGCGCAGGTGCAGCAGGCACGGCAGGAAGTCACTTTTTCAAAGGAAACGAATTGACATGATGGGCAACTCTGAACTTATAGCGGTCCTGGAACACATCGAGCGCGAAAAAGGCGTCTCCCGCACGGTCCTCATCGAGGCCATCGAATCGGCCCTCGCCATGGCCGCCAAAAAGATCCTCCACAATCCGGAAGCCGAAGTCACCGCCAAGATGGACCCGCTCACGGGCTCCATCGACGTGATCTCTGAAGGCAAGAAGATCAAGTCCACCGAGTTCGGCCGCATCGCCGCGCAGACCGCCAAGCAGGTGATCATCCAGAAGATCCGCGACGCCGAACGCGACGTCATTTACGATGAGTTCGAGCCCAAGGTCAACCACGTGATCAACGGCACCGTTTACCGTTACGACAAGGGCACCGTGATCATCGACCTCGGCAAGGCCGAGGCGATCCTGCCCAAGCGTGAGCAGTCGCCGCGCGACATCTACCGTCAGGGCGACCGCATCCGAGTGTTCGTCATGGAAGTTTCCAAGAGCGCCAAGGGCCCCCAGATCATCGCGTCCCGCAACCACCCGGGTCTCGTGAAGCGCCTGTTCGAGCTCGAGGTCCCCGAAGTCCTCGACGGCATCGTCGAGATCAAGAGCGTGTCCCGCGAGGCGGGCGACCGCGCCAAGATCGCCGTCTGGTCGAAGGATGAAAAAGTGGATTGCGTCGGCGCCTGCGTCGGCATGCGCGGCCAGCGCGTCAAGAACATCGTCCGCGAACTTCAGGGCGAAAAGCTCGACATCGTCCGCTGGAGCGACAACATCAGCGACTTCGTCCGCGCGGCGCTCAGCCCCGCGGAATGCCTGCTCATCCAGGTCGACAGCCAGGAAGAAAAGCGCGTCACGGTCGTCGTCGACGATTCCCAGCTGTCGCTGGCGATCGGCAAGAACGGTCAGAACGTGCGTCTGGCGTCGAAGCTCACCGGCTGGAATATCGACATCAAGTCCAAGGCCGAGAACGTCGAGGCCGCCGCGCAGAAGCTGAGCGCGAGCCTGGGCGAGGCTTACGTCGCGAGCATTGAATCCCTTAGCGCGAAGGTCCGCGAGACGCTTGAAGCCGCCGGCATCACGACCGTCGCCGCGCTCAAGGCTATGACGCGTGAACAACTTCTTGAGCTCGAGGGGATCGGCG
>CAZHID010000150.1:0-2501 GCA_964532445.1 uncultured Planctomycetia bacterium
AATGAAAAAACGATCCAACCTCTTCGCTTCCACGATCTTTGTTCTGGGCCTTGTTGCCCCCGCCTCGGCCGTAGCTTCGTCCAAAGTCCCGGATGACGCGCTCGCGCCGGTCGTCGTGACCGCGACCCGCATCGGCAACCGCGAGTACGAGCTCACTGGCGACGTGACTGTCATCGGCGCGGACCAGATCGAGTCGTCGGGCGCCAGGACCGTGGCCGAAGTGCTGGAACTCGTACCGGGCATCCACGTGTACAACTTGAGCACTGCCAAATCCTCGGTCGCGGACATTCGCGGCTTCGGCGACGCGGCCTCGACCAACGTGCTAGTCCTCGTCAATGACCGTAAGCTCAACTCCGTGGACCTTTCGGGTCCCGACCTCATCCAGATCCCCGTCGAGGCGATCGAGCGCGTCGAGGTCCTGCGCGGCGCGGGGAGCGTCCTGTACGGCGACAACGCCGTCGGCGGCGTGATCAACATCATCACCAAGGAAGGGCACGGTGAGCCGCGGTGGACATTCGTCAACCAGGCCGGAAGCTACGCGCGTCATAAGAGCTCGGGGCAGGTCTCCGGACAGGCGGGTGACCTCGGCTACTACGCGTACGGCAGCTATGACGACGACAAGGGCTACCGCGACAGGAGCGACGTGCTCGCCAAGAATTTCAACACGCGGCTGACCCGTAAGTTCGGCGAACGCGTGGCGCTGGACCTCGAGGTCGGCGGTCACGAGGATGACACGGAGCTGCCCGGCGGTCTCGATGAGAACGAGCTCGCCCGGCTCGGCCGGCGCGGCGCGGCGGACGACAACGACTCGACGACGCGGGACGTGTTCGCGCGGCTGGGCGCGGACATCGCGCTGGGGGACGACGCGGGCGAGTGGGGGCATCTTGTGACCGACGTGACGTACAAGGATCGGGATGTGTTCGATTCGTTCTTCGGTACGTTCAACTCCGACCGGCAGATCGGCCAGTGGGGCGCTCTCACGAAGTACGTTTTTAACAGTGAGCTCTTCGGCCGCGATGTGGACTTCGTTGTCGGGGTGGACGCGTACGGGACCAAGCACGACATCCTCGGCAGCGGCACGAACACTGACGACATCACGATCACCAAGGACGAGATCGGCGGGTACAGCTTCCTTGAGGTCGAGGCGGTGGGCGGGTTGTACGTGAACGCGGGCGGGCGGTACCAGAAGGCCGAGTACGGCTTCGACGACCGCGGCGGGCGCGTGGAGCTCGAGCGTGAGGTGGACGAGTGGACCGGACTCTTCGGCCTCAAGTACGTTGTCGGTCCCGGGACGAACGTCTTCGCGAGCGTCCAGAAGACGTTCCGCTTCCTCGCCACCGACGAATGGTACAGCACGTTCGGCGGCCTCAACACGAACCTTGATCAGCAGAAGGGCATGCAGTACGAGCTCGGGCTCCGGCAGGCTGTCGGGCGCTGGGGTTCCTTGAGCGTCGTGCCGTACCGGATCGAGCTGGAGGATGAGATCTACTTCGACCCGAGCACTTTTTCCAACGGGAATTACGACGAGACCCGCCGTGAAGGCATCGAGACGTACGTGACGGTCGACGCGATGGAGCTCTTCGGGTGGGAAAAATCCGTCCCGACAGGCGACATGGCCAGCCGCCAGGGGCTGCAGCGCTTCGAGATCGGCCTGGGCCACACGTACCAGAAGCCGGAGTTCATCGGCGGACCGAACGACAAGAACATCATCCCGCTCGTGCCGGACCATCAGTTCACGCACCACTTGAGCGTGCGCGCGTGGGAGAACTTCCAGTTCGTGTTCCGCGGCCGCATGACCGGCGAGCGCGTGATCGGCAACGATCTCGACAACTCGAAGGACCGGGCGAGCGCGTACTACTTTGCCGACGCGCGGTTCGCGTACACGCTGGGCGCGTTCGAGCTTTTTGTCGAGGTGAACAACATCTTCGACGAGCTCTACAACACCTACGAGATCGAGAAAACCGCCTTCGGCTCGCCGAACGTGACCCGCGACGTCTTCCCGGCCCCCGAACGCAACATGAACGTCGGCGTTAAGGTAAAATTCTAGTCATGGAAAGATCCAGCCCGTCTTCCGTTTGGAAAAAGCAGACCGTCCACCCGGACCTCAAGCACGCCGAATGTCCCGCGCACGATCCCATCCGGGATTGGGCGCCGGACCCTTCGGGCGTGTATTTACTGATCCGCGTGGACGCCGAAAAGCGCTTGATCGAGCTGGCCCTCTGCGACCGTGACCATCGGATCTTCCGTACTTTTACCGGCAAGACCCCACAGGACGTTTATCACGCCATTTTCGCTGAGGAAGAGCGCTCTTCCGCACAGTGGTTCCAAAGCCCCGCCCACATCGCCTACCTCGGCAAAGAACTCCAAAAAGCCGCACACGCTCTCGCAAACAACCTGCCTTACGTCCAGGAATGAGATAAGTTCGAAGCTGGTTCGGCTGCGGGGGAGATGCATGCCTTCGAAGGACTTTTTTTGCGAGGAGGCGTGCCCGCCGACGAGGA
>CAZHID010000150.1:2511-3134 GCA_964532445.1 uncultured Planctomycetia bacterium
GTCGCCTTGGGCCGCGCGCGAGCGGCTCCGTCCGGAGAAGGCATGCATCTCCCCCGCAGTCAGACCTGACCCGAAGTTATTGAGTGACGATCAGTAGCCGAGGTTGGGGCCGAGCCAGCGCTCGGCGTCTTTGACGGTCAGGCCTTTGCGGCGGGCGTAGTCCTCGACCTGGTCCTTGGCGATCTTGCCGAGGGCGAAGTAGCAGCTGTCGGGATGGGCGAAGTAGAGGCCGTTCACACCAGAGCCGGGGATCATCATCGCGCTTTCGGTGAGTTTGAAGCCGGTCTGTTTCTCCACCTGCATCAGGTCCCAGATGAGGAACTTCTCCGTGTGGTCGGGGCAGGCGGGGTAGCCCGGCGCGGGACGGATGCCCTTGTACTTGCAGTGGATAAGCTCCTCGTTCGATAAGTTCTCGTTGGGCGAGTAGCCCCAGAATTCCTTGCGGACGCGCTCGTGCATCCGTTCGGCCAGCGCCTCGGCGAAGCGGTCGCCGATCGCCTTGATCATGATGGCCGAGTAGTCGTCGTGCTTTTTTTCGAATTCGCGCGCGAGCGCTTCCGTCTCGATCCCGCCTGTCACGGCGAACGCGCCGATGTAATCCTTGATCCCCGATCCTTTGGGCG
>CAZHID010000150.1:3144-4463 GCA_964532445.1 uncultured Planctomycetia bacterium
GCTGACGCAGCGAGTGGAGTGTCGTGAGCACCTTGCAGCGGGAATCGTCCTCGTACACTTCGATATCGTCGCCGACGCTGTTCGCCGGCCAGAAGCCGATGATGGCGCGCGCCGTCAGCGACTTCTTCGCTATCACGTCCTGGATCATTTTCTTCGCGTCATTGAAGAGCTTCGTCGCTTCCGCGCCGATCTTTGGGTCGGTCAGGATGTTGGGGTATTTGCCCTTGAGTTCCCACGTGAGGAAGAACGGCGTCCAGTCGATGCGGGGGATGAGGTCGTTCAGATCATAATTCTCGAACACACGCGTCCCCAGGAACGAAGGCTTCACGATCGGCGCCTGGGTCCAGTCGGGGGACCACTTCTTGGCTCGCGCGTCGGCGATCGTGAGGAAGCGGTTGCGCGATGTCCGGTCGGCGTGCGCGATGCGCAGTCCTTCGTAGAACGCGAGCGTTTCTTTGACGAGTTCGGGTTTTTTCTCCGTGCTCATGAGACGCGAGCAGACGCCGACGGAACGCGAGGCGTCCTTCACGTGGATCGTGAATCCGCTCGGATACGCGGGCGAGATCTTGACCGCGGTGTGGTTGGGCGACGTGGTCGCGCCGCCGATGAGCAGCGGGATCTTGAATCCCTGGCGCTCCATCTCGGACGCGACATTGACCATCTCTTCGAGGGACGGCGTGATGAGGCCCGAGAGGCCGATCATGTCGGCGTTGTGTTCCTTCGCGGCCTTGAGGATCTTTTCGCAGGGGACCATGACGCCTAGGTCGATCACTTTGAAGCTGTTGCAGGCGAGGACGACGCCCACGATGTTTTTTCCGATGTCATGCACGTCGCCTTTGACGGTCGCGATGACGAGCGTGCCGGCCGTTTTGTCGTCGCCGGCGCGTTTGTCTTTTTCGATGAAGGGCTGGAGGTAGGCGACCGCCTGCTTCATGACGCGGGCGCTCTTGACCACCTGCGGGAGGAACATTTTTCCCTCGCCAAAGAGATCACCTACGATGTTCATGCCGTCCATGAGCGGGCCTTCGATCACGTCGAGCGGCCGGACCGCGCCGCGGCGGGCCTCCTCGGTGTCTTCTTCAATGAACTGCGTGATGCCTTTGACCAACGCGTGCGAGAGGCGTTCCTTGACCGGAAGTTTGCGCCAGGACGCGTCGTCGACGATCGCCTTGCCGGCGGTCTTGTAGCTCTCGGCAAAAACGATGAGTTCTTCCGTCGCGGTCTTGGACTTGTTGAGGATCACGTTCTCGACCTTTTCGAGCAGGTCCTTCGGGATCTCGTCGTAGACCTCGATCATGCCGGCGTTCACGATGCCCATG
>CAZHID010000151.1:0-4408 GCA_964532445.1 uncultured Planctomycetia bacterium
ATCAGCCCGATGAGCACAGCCACCCCTAACACCCCGGCTCCCGCCTCCAATAGCCCCAACAGCGCCTTAAAAGGCTTCCGCGTCGTGACGTTCGAGAGCCGGCAGGCGGCCGCGATGACGGAGCTCATCCGCAAGCAGGGCGGGGACTGCCTGTCCGCCCCGTCCATGAAGGAAGTCCCGCTCGAAGGGAACTCCGAGGCGTTCCTGTTCGCCGAAAAACTTTTTGCAGGCAAGATCGAAGTCCTCATCTGTCTCACCGGCGTCGGGACCCGCGCGCTCATTCAGACGCTCGCGCCCAAGTACGGTCAGGAGACCGTCGTGAAGGCGCTCTCGATCCCGCTCGTCGTCGCGCGCGGACCCAAGCCGGTCAAAGTCCTCAATGAGTACGGCATTCCCATCGCGGTGCGTATCCCCGAGCCCAACACCTGGCGCGAGATCCTGAGGGAACTCGTGGACCACAAGGAGGTCGGGTCGCTCAAAGGCCGGACGGTCGCGGTCCAGGAATACGGCGTGACCAACGACGATCTGATCGCGGGCTTGAAGCGCCTGGGCGCGAACGTCGTGCGCGTGCCGGTGTACCGCTGGACGCTGCCGGACGACCTCGCGCCGCTCAAGACCGCGATCCGCGAGACGATCGCCGGCCGTCTCGACGCGGCCCTTTTCACCAGCGCCAACCAGATCCACAACCTCATGCGCGTCGCGGCGGAGGAGGGGCTCGAAGAGGGTCTCGCCGCCGCGCTGAATCGGCTGGTCGTGTGTTCCATCGGCCCGCTTTGCACCGAAGCGCTCGCCTCCCATTCGATCGCGGTGGACCTCGAACCGGAGCATTCCACGATGGGCGCGTTCGCGCTCGATGTCGCGCGCCGCGCTCCGGCGCTCGCCTCGGCCAAGAAGGCACGCCCCGCGGAGACCGGGCCCGTGTCGATCGCCGCGGTCGTTCCGTCCGGCCCGGACCGCGGCGCCGACGCCGCGCTCCTCGCCGCGAGCCCGTTCATGAAGGCGCTCCGCCGCGAGCCGGCCGAAGTGACGCCCGTGTGGCTCATGCGCCAGGCGGGCCGCTACATGAAGGAATACCGCGACATCCGCAAAAAAGTCCCATTCCTCGAGTTCTGCAAGACGCCGGACCTGGTCGCGCAGATCACCGTGAGCGCGCAGGAACTGCTCGGCGCGGACGCGGCGATCATTTTTTCGGACATCCTGGTCGTCGTGGAATGCTTCGGAATGGACCTCGAGTACGGCCGCAACGAGGGCCCGTCGATCAAGGTCACGCTCGATGAAGGAAAAAATATCGACGACCTCATCGAAAAGGACATCGATCACGAGCTCGCCTTTGTTTACGCGGGCATCCGCCGCACGCGCGCGGCGCTCAAGAAGAACATCCCGCTCCTCGGCTTCTGCGGCGCGCCGTTCACGCTCGCGTCCTACATGATCGAGGGCGGAACGTCCAAGACCTTCACGCAGACCAAGCGTTTCATGTACGAGGACCCGGGCCGCTGGGACGCGCTCATGGGCAAGATCACCAGGGGCCTTGAGCGGTACCTCGCCGGGCAGATCCGGGCGGGAGTCCAAGCCGTTCAGGTCTTTGACAGCTGGGTCGGATGCCTTTCGCCCGAAGACTATAGTCGTTTCGTCGCGCCGCATTCGGCGCGCGTGATCGCGAGCGTCAAAGGTGCCGTGCCGGTGATCCACTTCGGGACCGGCAACCCGGAGCTTCTGGCGCCGATGACCCGCGCGGGCGGCGACGCGGTCGGCGTGGACTTCCGCATCGGCATCGATGAAGGCTGGAAGCGCATCGGATATGACCGCGCGGTGCAGGGGAACCTGGACCCGGTCGTGCTGTACGCCGACAAGGCCGTGATCCGGGACCGGACGCTGGACGTCCTGAAGCGCGCGGCCGGCCGGCCGGGACATATTTTTAATTTGGGACACGGCATTCTGCCGGAGACGCCGGTGGACCATGCCAAATATTTGGTGGACCTCGTCCATGAACAGTCTCGCCGCTGACCCCGGTCACGAAGCCGCCGGCCGCGCCGCCGCCGGCGCGCAGCAGGCTCCTGAGTCCGTCGACGTGCTCATCGCGGGCGCCGGCGTTGCCGGATTGGCGGCCGCGCTCAGGTTCGAAGACGCGATCCGCGCCGGTTCCATCCGGTCCTTTCTGTTGGCCGAAGCGTCCGATCGGACCGGCGGTGTGATCCAGACCATCGAAGAGAACGGGTACCTGCTTGAGAGCGGCCCCGACATGTTCTTTTCCGAGAAGCCCGAGGTGATCGAACTCGCCGGCCGGCTCGGGCTCGGCAGGGAATTGATCCTGACCAACCCGGCCACCCGGCGGAGTTTTGTCGCGGTGCGTGGCAGGCTCCGTCCGCTGCCCTCAGGATTTTTTCTGACCGCACCCTCGCGTTTAAGACCATTTCTATTGTCCGGGATCATCGGTCTTGCCGGAAAGATCCGGATGGCCCTCGAACCCTTCGTTCCCGCCAAAAAGACGACGGAGGACGAATCGGTCGCGTCGTTCGTCCGCCGCCGGTTCGGATTGGAGGCGCTGAGGCGCATCGCGCAGCCCATGGTCGGCGGGATCTATGCGGGCGATCCCGAAAAATTGAGCGCGCGCTGGGCGATGCCCAAATTCGTCGAATGGGAGCGCCGTTGCGGCAGCGTCGTCTGGGGCTTGAAGACCAAGGGGGCCGATCCCGCCGCGAGCCCCGGGACCGCCGGACCGCGTTATACGCTTTTCAAATCGTTCAGGAAGGGAATGGGCGTTCTGCCGCGCGCGATGACGTCCGCGATCGCCCCGGATCGTCTGCGCTTGAACGCGCCGCTGTCCCATGTCCGCCGGGTGGAGGGCGGGTGGTCCGCGGAAGTGGAAGGCAGGGAAATTCGGTGCAGGACCTTGATCCTGGCCGTACCCGCGTCAGCCGCGTCGCGTCTCTTGAAGGAAGCCGCTCCCGAGCTTGCGGGCCTTATGGGGCAGATCCGTTCGGAGTCCTGCGCGGTGGTGCACGCGGCCTGGGACCGGGCCGATGTCGGGCACGCGCTCGACGGCATGGGCTTCGTTGTTCCCGGGGAAGACGGGTCGCCGATCATGGCGGGCTCGTTCTCGAGCGTCAAGTTCGCGGGCCGCGCCCCGGAAGGCAAGATCCTGATGCGGTTTTTCGTCGGCGGCGCGTTCGGGCGCAAGTGGATCGACCTTCCGGAAAAGGAGCTTTGGCCCGCGGTTCGGCCCGAGGTCCGGCGGTTGTTAAAAATTAAAGCGGAACCCGATTTTGTCCGGGTGATATATTATCGGGAAGCGATGCCTCAGTACGAGGTGGGGCATGACGCGTGGGCGGCCGCGGTGCGTCGTGCCTGCGCCGCTCTTCCCGGGCTCAAGGTCTGCGGCGCGATGATGCAGGGTGTCGGTATTCCGGACGCGGTGCGCGACGGGGTGGAGGCCGGCGAGACCGCGCTCGAAGAGCTCAAAGACCGTCCGAACGTGATCGATTAGAACTCACCGAACGAGGGCATCATGCTGAAGCTGTATTGTTTTCCCCGGTCCGGGAATTCCCGCGAGGTCAAGATCGTCCTGGCGGAAAAGGACATCCCCTTCGAGACGATCGACATCCGCGCCAACCCTTCCGTCAAGGAAGACTCCGAGTTTCTGAAGGCCAGTCCCAACAAGACCGTCCCGGCGATCATCGACGGCGACGTGTATCTTTCGGAAGCCTACGACATCAATGAGTATCTTGAAGAACAATATCCTCAGAACCCGCTTTTGCCGGCGGACCGGGAGAAGCGGATCGAGATCCGCGACTGGGTGAAGCGCTACGACAAGTCCCTGTGTCTCAGGATCGGTCTTTTGATCATCGAGGAGATCCTCAAGGCCAAGGAGCATCAGAAGGACGAAGTGAAGAGCAAGCTGCGCACCGATATCCACCGCGGACTTCAGGAGCTGGATGAACGTCTGGAAAAGACAGGCGAATATTTGTTCGGGGTCTACACGCTGGCGGACGTCTCGATGACGCCGCATCTGGCGGCCTTGCACCGGGTGAACATCGAGATCGGCGACGAGACGTCCAACCTCAAGGCGTGGATGCGGCGGATGACGGAGCGGCCCAGCTTCGAACGTTCGGCCGCCAGCTGATCGGCCGGCGTCCGGTCAGGACCCGTCAGAGGACGGGGTCGGGCGTCGCGAGGTGTTTTTGAACGTAGTCGCGGATGCCCGCGGAAAGGTCGCGGAACGCGGTGGGACAGCCGGCGGCCCGCAGCTTGGACATGTCGGCCTCGGTGAAGTACTGGTACTGCCCGCGGAGATTCTCGGGCATCTCGATATACTCGATCTTGCGCGGCTTGCCCATCGCCGCGAAGAGGCCGTCGGCGAGGTCGTTCCAGGACTGCGCTTTTCCCGTCCCCAGATTGAAAATGCCCTTGC
>CAZHID010000152.1:0-929 GCA_964532445.1 uncultured Planctomycetia bacterium
GATCGTCGCCTGGCCGCCGGTCGATTCGTACCGGCCGTTATCGACGACGATGTGATAAAAATTCTTGGGCTTGAACGACCCCGCCATCGGCAGGTGGCCCAGGTTCATGAGCACCGCGCCGTCGCCGTCGACGACGACGACCGGCTTCTTGGGCCGGGCCAAAGCGGCGCCCAGACCTATGGAAGAAGCCATGCCCATCGAACCGATCATGTAGAAGTTCTCCGGACGCGCCGCCGCGGCCTGCGCCTGACGGCAGATGAAGCCGGTCGCGATCACGGCGGGCTTGTCGCCGAGCTTCTTGAGGATGTGCGCGACGGCTTCGGTGGAGTTCATTGTCCAAAGATCCCGCGTTTGATGAAGAGGGCGAAGGGCTTGCGCTGGACGTTGGTCACGTGGACGCCTTGCCGCAGGGCGTTCTCGAGGTCGGCGGCCGTGTCAGGCGCCGCGACGGAGATACCGACGTCCTCCATGAGCTTGAGGCACGAAGCGCCCATGACGATATGCTCAGGCGCGTCCGGTCCGTGGCCGCGCCAGGTGACGATGGCGAGGACCGGGATCTTGTAGATGAGATTAAGGGAGGTGAGGACGTTCAGCGAATAGCCGAGACCGGAGTTCTGAATGAGGACCGCCGGCTTCTTGCCGGCCATGTACGCGCCCGCCGCCAAACCGAACGCCGCGTCCTCGCGGACTGCCGGGTAATACGGCATGGCCTTGTCCGACGCGATGTGCTCGAGCAGCGCCCCGAGCAGTGAGCACGGCACGCCGGTATAAAAATCAAATCCGTGTGACTTAAGCGCCCCAGCGAACCGTTTGGCATTATCTTGGTGAACAGAAGTCCATTTCATAAGGCGAGATTATATCACGTGGCCGCCCCCGGGGGGGGGGGGGGGGGGGGGGGGGGGGGGGTTTTTGGGCAAAACGGAACCCCC
>CAZHID010000152.1:1055-4408 GCA_964532445.1 uncultured Planctomycetia bacterium
GCGCGAGCGGCTCCGCCCCGAGAGCCCCTTCTCCCCGACCCGCGGCTGACCGATGTGATAAAGTAGACGCTTATGCAAACGGTCGATCTGTTCACTTTTAATCGCAAGATCTCGGCGCGCTTGAGCGTGCTTTTGATCAGGACGCCGCTAACGCCGAACCATGTCACGACGCTATCGATGGGCGCCGGATTGTGGGCGGGATACTTTTTTTGCCAAGGCACGCGCGGGTTCATGGTGCTCGGAGCGGTTTTTCTCCAACTGGCGTTCATCCTCGACAACTGTGACGGCGACATCGCCCGCGCCAAGGGCCTCCAGAGCCGGTTCGGGATGTGGTACGACTTCACCGCCGACCTCATCGTGGACTTCGCGCTCTGGTCCGGCCTCGCGCTCGGCGCGGTCGCGCTCGGGGTGCCGGGCGCCGCGGTGCGCGGCTGGTGGATGGCGGCGATGGCCGGTTCCGCGATCAATTACACGCGCGTCACGGGCGAGCGCATGGCCGCGATCCGCGCGGGCGCGAGCGCTACGGCCAAGGTCCCGCCTCCCGCGGACCGTCCCGTCTGGGAGCGCGTCTGGTACGTGCTCGGCCAGGACGGCGACCCGACCCTTCTCGTCTACGCGTTCGCGCTCATCGGTTCCCCATGGCTGCTTCTCATCGTCGGCGCGGTGTACGTGAACGCGCTCTGGATCTTTTCATGGAAAAAACGTACGACTACTCCGGTTTCCTGAGCTCCGCCGCCTCGGCGCAGTGGGAGCGCATCGGCGCGCGGCGCCGCGCGGGCGTCATCGCGCCGCTCTTCGCGATCCATTCCAAAAAAAGCGTGGGTGTCGGCGAGATCCCCGACCTGGCACTGCTTGCCGACTGGTGCGCCGCGACGGGGCAGAGCCTCATCCAGCTTCTGCCGATGCAGGATGTGGCATTCGACTTCTGTCCGTACGACGCTGTGAGCTCGTTCGCGCTTGAACCGATGCACTTGAGGCTCGACGCGCTCAAGGGCGTCCGCCCCGCCGCCTGGCGCTCCCGCATTCAGGAGCTTCGCGTCAAATTCCCGACCGGCGGCCCTCGCGTCGACTACGGCGTGAAGTCCGCGAAGCTGGCGCTCCTCTGGGAGATCTTTGAGGCGAACGATCCGTCCGCGAGCGTCACCTTCAACCGCTTCCTCAATCGCGAAAAATTCTGGCTTCCCGATTACGCGCTCTACAAGGTCATCCGCTATCTGAACCACGAGCGGCCCTGGCCGGAATGGGAGCCGGGGCTCCGCGACCGCCGGCCCGAAGCGCTCGACCGGGTCCGCAGGGAACACGCGCGGACGTTGCTTTTTCATCAGTGGATGCAGTGGCAGTTGTGGGAGCAGATGCGCGCGGTGAAAGCCGCCGCGGCGGAAAAAGGCGTTCTCCTCATCGGTGACCTGCCGTTCCTCGTGTCGCGCCACAGCGCGGACGTCTGGGCGAACCCGTCCCTCTTCAAGCTCGACCGCGCCGCCGGCGCGCCCGCCGATTATTTCGACAAGAACGGCCAGCGGTGGGGGATGCCGCCCTACAATTGGGAAGCGATCGCCGCCGACGGCTACCGCTATCTCAAGGAAAAACTGCGCTACGCTCAGGAGTTCTACGACCTGTACCGCATCGACCACGCGATCGGCATGTTCCGCATCTGGACGATCCGTCTGGACGAGCCGGTCGAGAACGCGGGCCGCTACGGCGCGTTCGATCCGCCGGACGAGCCGATCTGGGAGGCGCACGGCGCGCGGATCCTGACGGCGATCCTCCAGAACACACGGATGCTTCCGTGTGCCGAGGACCTGGGTGTGGTGCCCAAGTGCTCGAACCCGACGCTCAAGCGGTTCGGTCTGCCCGGCATGGACATCCAGAGATGGCTGCGCGACCCGCAGGACAGCCGGCGGATCCTGCCGCCGGAGGAGTACCGGCTCAATTCGATCGCGTCGCTCTCGACGCATGACATGATCCCGGTGATCCGGTGGTGGCGTGAACTTTCTGAACACGAGCGCGGCGAATTCGCGGCGTACTACGGCATGCGCTCGGCCGGACCCGGCCTGGCGGGGGAGGCGGTGCGGCGGGCGCTGGAGACGGTGAGCCGGTCGGCGTCCGTTTTTTCGGTGCAATCGCTCCAGGATTGGTTCAGTCTGGGTCTGCCCGCCCGGGAAGATCGGCTGTCGCGTCCGACCAATGTGCCGGGCACGTTCGACCCGGACAACTGGTCCTGGGTCAGCCCATACAGCTTAGAGGAGATGGTCGGCCTGCCGCTGAATTCGGCCATATTGGAGCTCAACCGCGCCTCTGACCGCGTTTGAGACCGGCCTTGAGATATCCCCGCCCGTACCTTATACTTATATACAAAAGTAACTAAAAATTAGCACTTCAAAGTGACCAGCCAAGAACCTCAAAAATCCAATCGCCGCTTCGAGCGGGTCAAACAACTCCTCCTGGTGAATTACCGGGTGGTCAATTTTCATCAGGACATGGGCGAGTTCGATGACGGCATGACCGCCTCCACGGTGGACTTCAGCGCCGGGGGGATGATGCTCCGGATGACCGAATCGTTCCCGCCCAAAACGCTTCTGGACCTGCGGTTCCGGCTCACCGTCGAGTCGCCCGAGATCACCGTTCTAAGTTCCGTGGTGCGGTCCGCGCCCGCGGAATATGAGGGAGTTTTTTACGTGTCCGTCGAGTATCCGATGCTAGCGGATGCCGACCGGGTCGCCATCGACCGGTATGTGAAGGAGATCAACACCCGCCGTGCCTAAATCCAAAAAGAACCTTCATGCTTCCGTGCCGCATCAGCATGTTTCTCCGCATCAGCACGTTTCCAAGCCCCACGCGCACCTCGGCGATATCCAGACCTGGCTCATGCAGGTGATGACGACCGAACATCCGCACGGCACCGAAGAGCGTCTGTACCACGACCTGCTCCACAGCATCGAGCGCCTCAAGCAGGGCGGCTTCAACACCATGGAGCTCCGGCTCATCAACACGGCCCTGCGCGAGCTCCGTTACTCGATGTCGATCTTCAAGGAGTATCACAAGACGCCCAAGGCGGCCGTGTTCGGCTCCGCACGCACGCCGTCCGATCACCCCGATTACAAGATGGCCAAGAAGTTCGGCGCGGCGCTCACGGGTCGCGGCTGGATGACGATCACCGGCGGCGCCAGCGGCATCATGGAGGCGGCGATGGTGGGCGCCGGCGTCAAGAACAGCTTCGGTCTCAACATCCGTCTGCCGTTCGAGCAGGACGCGAACTTCGTGATCCGCTCCAATAAGAAGCTCATGAACTTCAAGTATTTCTTCACGCGCAAGCTGATGTTCCTCAAGGAATCCGCGGCGACGGTCCTCCTGCC
>CAZHID010000153.1:0-4312 GCA_964532445.1 uncultured Planctomycetia bacterium
GCGCCGTCCGACGCGGCCGCAGCGGCCGGAACGACCGGAACAGCCAAGGATTAACATGCAGACCCAGAAAAAGCCCTCTTATCTATCGGCCGGCCACACCGTGCAATCCTGGCTCCTGACGCAGGACCATAAGCGCATCGCCATCATGTACCTCGTGGCCGTGACGCTGTTTTTCCTCATTGGAAGCGTCCTGGCGCTTCTGATCCGCTTGGAGCTGCTCACACCCGCGGGGGACCTGCTCCAGTCGGAATCGTACAACCGGGTGTTCACGGGACACGGCGTCGTCATGGTGTTCCTGTTCCTCATCCCGGGTATTCCCGCCGTGTTCGGCAACTTCCTGGTCCCCGTCATGATCGGCGCGCGCGACATGGCCTTTCCTAAGATCAACCTCGCCAGCTTTTACGTGTTCCTGGCGGGCGGCGTGATGATCCTGTCGGCGGTCGTGTTCGGCGGTCTGGACACCGGATGGACCTTTTACACCCCCTATTCGAGCAGTTATGCCTCGGGGCGGGTGACGATCGGCGCGCTGGGCGCGTTCACGGTCGGTTTTTCATCGATCATGACAGGCCTCAACTTTCTGGTCACGATCCACAAGATGCGCGCGCCGGGCCTGACCTGGTTCCGCCTCCCTCTCTTTATCTGGGCCCATTACGCGACGGGGCTCATCATGGTCCTCGGAACGCCCGTGATCGCGATCGCGATCGTGATGGTGGCGCTCGAGCACCTCTTCGGCTTCGGTTTTTTCGACCCGACCAAGGGCGGAGATCCAGTGCTCTTCCAGCACCTTTTCTGGTTCTATTCGCATCCGGCCGTGTACATCATGATCCTGCCCGCGATGGGCGTGATCAGCGAGCTCATCGCCTGTTTCTCGCGCAAGCGCATCTTCGGGTATAAGCTCGTGGCGTTTTCGAGCTTAGGCATCGCGATCATCGGGTTCCTCATCTGGGGCCACCACATGTTCGTTTCCGGGCAGTCGGCCTACGCGGGTCTGGTGTTCTCGCTCATCACGTACATCGTCGCGATCCCTTCGGCGGTCAAGGCCTTCAACTGGACGGCCACTCTGTACCGCTCGTCCGAGTCCTGGAAGACGCCGATGATGTACGTGATCGGGTTCATGGGTCTCTTCGCCATCGGCGGACTGACGGGCCTGTTCTGCGCGAACCTGGCGGTCGACGTGCACATCCATGACACCTACTTCATCGTGGCCCATTTCCACTACATCATGGTCGGCGGAACTATCATGGGGTATCTCGGCGCGCTGCACTTCTGGTGGCCCAAGATGACCGGGAAGATGTACAGTGAGGCGTGGGCGCGGCTTTCTGCGATCTTCGTGTTCGTCGGGTTCAACCTGACGTTCTTCCCGCAGTTCCTGCTCGGGTACCTGGGCATGCCGCGGCGTTATCACTTCTATCCGGAAGAGTTCCAGTTCCTCAACATCATGTCGACCGCGGGCGCGTCGCTGCTGGGTCTGGGTTACCTCTTCCCGATCTTCTATCTCATGTGGTCGCTCAAGAAGGGCGAGCAAGCGCCGGCCAACCCCTGGACCGCCAAGGGGCTCGAATGGGAGACGACCTCGCCTCCTCCGACGGCCAATTTTGACAAGACCCCCGTCGTGACCGAAGAAGCGTACGCGTACGAGAAATGACGGAGTAACGACGATGAGCCATTCCACAAAGCCCGGAGAAACCTACTACGCGCACCAGTTCGAGGACGCCGCGCAATCCCACGAGTCCATCACGCTGGGGATGTGGATATTCCTCATCACGGAGGTCATGTTCTTCGGCGGGCTCTTCACGGCCTACACGATCTACCGCGCCCAGTACTCGGCGGCGTTCGACGAAGGCAGTCACATGCTCGACATCACGCTCGGCTGCTTCAATACGGTCGTGCTGATCCTCTCCAGCTTGACGATGGCGTTGGCCGTCCGTTGCGCCCAGTTGGGCAAGATGTCCGGCGCGGTCTTCAACATGGTCCTGACGCTGGGTCTTGGAACGGTGTTCCTGGGCGTCAAGGCGGTCGAGTACACCGCCAAGTTCCAGCACGGTCTCGTCCCGGGTCCCAACTTTGCGCCTCACGGCGTCCATTCGTTCGGTCTTGAGCTTTACTATTCGCTCTATTTCGCGCTGACCGGGATGCACGCGGTCCACATGATCATCGGCGCGGTCATCCTCGCCGTCATCATCGGCATGACGGTCAAGGGCAAGATCAACAAGACCTACAATTCGCCGATCGAGATCTTCGGGCTTTACTGGCATTTCGTCGATATCGTGTGGATCTTCCTGTTCCCGCTCCTGTATCTGCTGGGGAGGCACTAAGCTTATGTCCGGTCATGTCGTTCCTTTGCGCATTTACTTCGGCATCTTCGCGGCGCTCATGGTCCTCACGGCGGCCACCGTGTGGGCGGCGTTCCAGGACTTCGGGATCCTGAACACGGTCGTCGCGCTCGCCATCGCCATCATCAAGGCGACGCTGGTCATTCTTTATTTCATGCACGTGCGTTATTCATCGGGGCTGGTCCGCATCTCGGCGGTGATCGGCTTCGTGTTCCTCGTGCTTCTGATCGGCTATGTGGCCGCGGACGTCGTTTCGCGCGGCTGGATGCCTGTGCCGGCCCCCATTCAATCGACACCTCTTTATTCATAACGCACCCGGAGGACAAGAAGTATGAACCTGTTTCAACCGCTGATCGCGTGGCAGATGCCCGGCATGGGCGAGTGGGTCGTGATCCTGGTGATCGTCCTGGTCCTTTTCGGCGGTTCGCGCATCCCGGAGCTCGCCAAGTCGCTCGGGCAGGGGATCCGCGAATTCAAGAAGTCCATGAAGGACGAAGATACGGACAAGAAGCCGTCCGACCCGTCCGCGTCTTCCAAGCACTGATCCCGCGTCTCCGCTTTTCGTGAGCGCTCCCAAACAAGTCCTGCTGGTCCTCGCTGAGGGCTTCGAAGAGATCGAGGCGGTCACGCCGATCGATGTGCTCCGCCGCGCGGGTCTTGAAGTCACGGTCGCCGGCATCGGCGGCACGCTCGTCAAAGGCGCGCATGGTCTGGCGCTCCAGGCGGACGTGGAACTGTCCGGGTACTCGGGTACCCCGGACGCGGTCGTTCTGCCGGGCGGGATGCCCGGTGCTTCCAATCTGGCCGCTTCCAAATCCCTCGCCTCGATCCTCCAAAAGACTTATGCCTCCGGCAAGCTCGTCGCGGCCATTTGCGCTTCGCCGGCGGTCGTTCTCGCGCCGCTTGGCTTCCTGGATGGGAAAAAAGCGACCTGCTACCCGGGCTTCGAGGACCGCTTGACCGCGAAGACAGAGCGTTCAGCTGACAGGGTGGTGAAGGCGGGCAACGTGATCACGAGCAAGGGCCCCGGCACCGCGTTCGAATTCTCGATGGCGATCGTCACCGAGCTCGCCGGAAAGGCCGCCGCCGACCAGCTCACCGAAGGCATGATCCTCCGCGGCATCCGCATTTGACCGGTTCTTTGATCGGACGGGCGATCTGATGCCCATTCTTCCTGCCTCCGACCTTCATCTCGACGCGACGCTCGATTGCGGGCAGACCTTTAGCTTCAAGAAGAATGATGCCGGCTCTTTTTCGGGCTATTTGTCCGGGGTGCCGGTACGCTTTTTCCACGAAAAAGGGCTGCTTCACGCCGTTTGCGCGCCTGGACGTTTGACCGCTGACGCGGTCCGGGATTATTTTGACCTCGATCTCGATCTTCAACCCGTGTACCGTCTGCTCGAGTCGGACGATCTGCTCCGGCCTTCTCTCGCTTACCGGGGTTTAAGGCTTCTGCGGCAGGACCCCTGGGAAGCGGCGGCCTGCTTCATCATTTCTTCCAACAACAACATCAAGCGGATCCAGGCCGCGCTCAGAAAATTGGGCCTGGGATACCGGGCGGAATACCTGCACGGCACCGCCCGGCGGGTCGACGCGGACCTGTCCGGGTTCCTCGCGATCGGCGCGGACCCCGACTACGCGCGGGCGAAGGAGCGGCTTCAAGAATTCGAGGGGGTGGGGCCGAAGGTCGCCGATTGCATCCTGCTCTATGGCTTCCATCGGCTCGAAGGGTTCCCGGTGGACGTCTGGATCGAGCGCGTGATGAAAAAACTCTACTTCCGCAACCGCAAAACACCTCACGCGAAGATCCTTCGCTTCGCCCGCAAGCGCTGGGGCGTTCACGCCGGCTACGTTCAGCAATACCTCTTCCACGCGGTCCGCACGGGCGTGATCAAGGCCTGATCAGCCTCGCTCCGCGGCCGTTGGGGGGAAAACGGCCCCCCCGGCGGGGGCCCCCCCCCCCCCGGGAAAAAACAGGG
>CAZHID010000154.1:0-2761 GCA_964532445.1 uncultured Planctomycetia bacterium
CGCCCAGCGGCGGCCGACCTCGATCTCTCCGTCCGCGCGGCCGGCGGTCCCGTTATCGATCAGGAAGTGATACCCCATCCCCTCTTTCCAGCCTCGGCGCAGGTGAAGCCGGTTGATCGTGTCAGCGTTGCCGTCCCGCGTCGCGGTGTGATGCACAACGATGTAGCGCCAACGGTCGGCACTGGGAAGGTACGGCATCACGAAGTTGTAGCTGGCGGAGCGGCTCAGGCCCGGGATCAGGAGCCGCTGACCGACCTTGATCTTCCTGGCGTCGCGGATCTGATTGGCCTCGAGGATCGCGTTCATCGGGACGTTGTGGATCTTGGAGATGCGCCAGAGGGTCTCCTTGGGACGGACCGTGTGGTACACGGGGATCTTGGAGGCTTCCGGGATCACACTGGTCGGTATGAGATCTTTGGACTGGATCACGAACGACTGCTGGGACGACCCGCCCGCGTCGGGCTGGCGCAGCTGCTTCTTGGGAGCGGCACAGCCGGCGATAAGCGTCAGCGCCAGCACCGGCGCGAGCGCCGGGACCCAGGACCGCAGGACGGTTTTGCTCACCTGGAGATTTTGAGAACCTTGTATTTGAGGATGCCGGCCGGGACGCGGATCTGGACCTCGTCGCCGACCTTGTGGCCGAGCAGGGTCTGACCGATCGGGGACGAGATCGAGATCTTGTTCGCCGCGTAATCCGCTTCCTCCGCCGAAACGAAGGTGTACTCGAACTCATCGTCGCTCTCGAGGTCCCGGAGCTTCGCCGATGCACCGATGAGGATGACGTCCTTCGCCAGGTCGGAATCGTCCAGCAGTTCGGCACGGGAGAGACGGTCGGACAGCTCCGAAATGCGCTTCTCGTTGAGCGCCTGGGCGTTCTTGGCGGCGTCGTACTCCGCGTTCTCTTTGAGGTCGCCAAAGGCACGGGCGTGCTCGAGCGCCCTGGCGATCTCGCGGCGCTTCTTGGTCGTGAGCTCTTCGTAGTCGGCTTTGAGCTTGTCGTAGCCGATGCGGGTCAGACGAATGCGATCAGACACGGGCTGCCTTTCGGGTTAGCGGGCGGCGGAAGTTCCGCCGGGCTCTGTAAAGCGAATATTGTACAATATGCGGATTATGGCGCGCAAAAAAACGTACGATATTCTGGTGGCCGGATCGGGCTTCGCCGGCCTGGCGACCGCCTACTTCCTGGCGGAGCGCGGGGTGGAACGGATCGCGCTCACCGACCGGGAGACCGGACCGGGCCTGGCGGCCTCGGCCCGCAGCGCCTCCATGATCTGCCAGCTCGTGCGCGACACCCCCACCTGCCGTCTCATGGTCCGAAGCGCGCGGCTCCTCCGTGAAAAATGGCTGACCCGCTACACCGATGCCGCGTTCCAGCCCTGCGGTTCACTCCACATCGGTTCGGTCAAGGACATCGCGGCCTTCGATCGATCCGTGGAAGCGGCCCGGGCGGAAGGGGTCGTTGTGGAACGCTTGAGCCGGGCCCGGACCGTCGAACGCTTCCCGGTCCTTGACCGTACCGCGTTCGAAGAGGCGCTGTGGTGCCCCTCGGACGGGATCGTGGACTCCGCCAGGCTCATCCGGGCGCTGTGGCAGGACCTTCTCAAGCGCGGCCATCGGTTCGCGTTCTCGGCGGACGGCGCGGTCCGCGAGGCGGACAACGGCTTCGAAGCGGTGATCAGTGCCGACAGCATCCTCACCGCCCCCATCCTCGTGAACGCGGCCGGCGCCTGGGCGGATCAGGTCGCGCGGATGGCGGGCGGGTCCGCGCTCGCGGTCGAGCCGGCGCGGCGGCACGTGTTCGTGACCGCGGAATTCAAACCGGCGGTCGATCTTCCGATCGTCTGGGACGTAACGAACGACATCTACGTGCGGCCCGACGGAGCGGCAGTGATGACCAGCCCCTGTGATGAGGAACCCCATCCGGCGGGACCGACCGGGATATCGGCATCAGCCGGCCAGGTCCTTGAGGAAAAATTAAAAGGCTTCTTCCCCGCCGCGCTGGGCGCGAAACACACGCGGATCTGGTCGGGTTTGAGGACTTTTTCGAAGGACCGGAAGTTCGTGATCGGCAGGGATCCGAAACGTCAGGACTTTTTTTGGACGGCGTGCCTGGGAGGTTACGGTGTGACGGCGGCGGCGGGGTGCGGCGAGCTCGCCGCGGCGATCGTCAGCGGCGGCGCTGTGGACGCGGAGATGGAAAAAGCTTTTGACCCGGGCCGCTTCGGCCTCGTGCCGGCCGGACTTTGAGCAGGATGTCGGTCTCAAGGTTCACGTAGGAACCGGTCGTGAAATTTTTCAACCGCCTCCCCCCCCCGGTGGGCGGGGGGATGTGGACCGAAAAGTCCTTCGCAGTCCGGCGGCTGACCGTCAGGCTGACACCGTCGATCGCGATGCAGCCCTTCAGAACGATCCAGCGCGACAGCCGCGCCGGAACCTCGACCCTGACACCGGTCTCTTTGGCGGTGCGCTCGACCGCGAGCACCTTGGCCCGCGCTTCCGCGTGTCCCATCACATAGTGGCCGCTCAGCCGGTCCCCGAACTTGAGCGCCCGCTCCAGATTCACTTCCGTCCCAGCCGCAAGACCTCCTAAATTCGTCATCCGCAGCGTCTCCCGGATCACGTCGAACTCCAGCCGCCCGCCGCGCAGCGCCGCGACCGTCAGACACACCCCGTTGACGGCGATGCTCTCACCAAGCTTCACGCCGCGAAGCGGCTTGGCGGGCTTGAGCGCGAGCCGCCGCCCCCCCCCGGGTGCCGCGGC
>CAZHID010000154.1:2920-4265 GCA_964532445.1 uncultured Planctomycetia bacterium
GCGCGCGCCGCCGCCGGGGGGGGGGGGCGGCGGCCGACAGGACCCTGCCGGTCATTTCGACGATCCCGGTGAACACGTTACGCCTTTCCTTTGGCGGTGAAGCCGTGGAACAGGAAGTCGGGACCGACTTTTTTTAGGGTGAGGTCATGCAGTTGAAGCGCCTGGCTGAGACGTGCGATCCCGGCACCGCCCACGGACGGGACGGCCGTGCGGCCGCCGATGATCTTGGAAGCGGTGAACCAATAAACTTCGTCCACGAGGCCTGCCTCGATGAAGGAGGCCGCGGTCTCCCCTCCGCCTTCCACCAGCAAGTGAAGGCAGCCTTGGCGGCCGAGTTCGCGCAAGAGGCCTTTGAGGTCGGCTTTTTTTTGGCCGGGCTTGGGGGATATGATCCAGACGGGGTCGCCCGACTCGAGCAGCCTCGCGCGGGCCGGGACAGCGCTGCGGGAACCGAGGACGATCTTGAGGATCTTTTTCTTGTGGGAACCGCGGACGTCGAGCCGGGGGTTGTCGTGGCGGACCGTGCCGGCGCCGACGAGCACCGCGTCGGCTTCAAATCGGAGACGCTGAACGATGTCACGTGACGCGGGGGACGTGATCCACTTGGACTCCCCTGTCCGGGTCGCGATGCGGCCGTCAAGGCTGGCGGCGAGTTTGAGCGTGACCCAGGCGCGGCCGCGGGTCATCCAGGAATTGAACGGCCGGTTCAGCGCTTCACAATCCGCTTGGGAGACCCCGGAAACGACCCGGATCCTCTTGGACTGCAGGAGACGCGCGGCTTTGGAATGGTTACGGGGGTTCGGATCGGAAGCACCGTAGATGACACGCCGGATCCCCGCCGCCGCGATCGTGTCCGTGCAGGCCGGCGTCCTTCCGGTCGTCGAACAAGGCTCAAGCGTCACGTAGAGGTCCGCGCCTCGGGCCTTCGTGCCCGCCCTATGGAGCGCGATCGTTTCCGCGTGTCCTTCGCCCGCCCGGTGATGAAAACCCTCCCCGACCACGCGGCCGCCGCGCACGACCACCGCTCCCACGCGAGGGTTGGGCGAGGTCGTCCCGACCCCCTTACGCGCCAGCGCGATGGCGCGCGCCATCCACTTTATGTCGTGATTATTGCTTGTCGGCCGGGGCATGCTTCTTGGCGATCTGGTCCAGAACCCCGTTCACGAAGCGGGAGCTCTCCGAGTCGCCGAACTTCTTGGCCAGTTCGATCGCTTCGTTGATCGCGACCTTGGCGGGCACGTCGCCTGAGTGGACGATCTCGGCGACGCCGAGACGGAGGATGTTGCGGTCGACCACGGCCATGCGCTTCATGTCCCAGTGCTCGGCGCAGGACTCGATCATTTGG
>CAZHID010000155.1:0-1790 GCA_964532445.1 uncultured Planctomycetia bacterium
ACGGCATCGGCGTCGCTTCCGGTTCGGACGCGCTGTACCTGGCGCTGGCGGCGCGCGGCGTGGGCGCGGGGGACCAGGTGATCACGACCCCTTTTACTTTTTTCGCCACCGCCGGTTCGATCGTCCGGACGGGTGCCGAGCCGGTCTTCGCGGACGTGGACCCGTTGACCTATAACCTGGACCCCAAAAAAGTCGCCGACAAGATCGGTCCCAGGACCCGGGCCATCCTGCCAGTGCATCTCTTCGGTCTTCCGGCCGACATGGACGAGATCTGCGCTTTGGCCGCGCCGCGCGGCATCCCGGTCATCGAGGACGCGGCGCAGGCGACCGGAGCTTCGTACCGGGGCCGGCCGATCGGGAACCTGGCGGATGCATCGGCTTTTTCGTTCTTCCCGACCAAGAACCTGGGCGGCGCCGGGGACGGCGGCATGGTGCTCACGTCCAACGAGAAGACCGCGGAGCAGGTGCGGATCCTGAGGACCCACGGCGCCAAGAAAAAGTATCATCACGAGATCGTCGGCATCAACAGCCGTTTGGATGAGCTGCAGGCCGCGATCCTGCTGGCCAAGGAAGGGCATCTGGCCGAATGGAACCGCCAGCGGCAACGCGCGGCGGCGATCTATCGCGAAGGCCTGAAGGGACTCCCGTTGCGTCCCCAGGCCGAGGGCTCCGGCCGCGATCACGTTTACCACCTCTACTCCTTGACGGCCGAGAGCTCCGAGCGCAGGGACGCTCTCGCGGAACATTTGCAGAAGCAGGGCGTTGGTTGCGGCGTGTACTATCCGGCCCCGCTGCATTTGCAGAAATGTTTCGAAGGTCTCGGTTACCGCCGCGGTGATTGCCCGGTGTCGGAGCGGCTTTCGGAGACCATCCTTTCCATCCCGATGTACCCTGAGCTCACGGATGACGAATGCCGGTACGTCGTTTCGTCCATCCGTTCATTCTACGGAGCATAAGCGGACACCATGAGCGCTCCCAAGAAAGTTAAAGATCCCGCGCAGGTCGTGGTCTGCGGCATCGGCTTTTGGGGCAAGAACCATGCCCGGCACTTCCACGAATTGGGAGCGCTGGGCGGGCTGTGTGACGCGCGCCCGGAAGTCCTCAAGCAGTGGTCCTCGGTCTACGGCAATGCCAAGATGTACCCGTCCTTCGATGCTGTTATCAAGGACGATTCGGTCCGCGCCGTCGTTCTCGCTGTGCCGACCCCCCACCACTTCACTCTGGCCAAGAAAGCCCTGGAAGCCGGCAAGCACACCTTCGTCGAAAAACCGCTGGCCCTGAGCGTCCGCGAGGCGGAGCGTCTCTGCAAGATCGCGGACAAGAACGGCTGTAAGCTCATGGTCGGGCACCTGCTGCTTTATCATCCCGCGCTGCTCAAGCTCAAGGAGGTCATCGACTCCGGGGACCTGGGAGACCTCTACTACCTTTACACCCAGCGCTTGAACCTGGGCCAGGTCCGCAAGGACGAGAACGCGATGTGGAGCCTGGCGCCCCACGATATCTCGATGATCCTGCACCTGTTCGGCCCCAAGCCCGTCTCTGTCTCCGCGCACGGTTCCAGCTACATCCAGCGTTCCCGCGGCATCGAGGACGTGATCTTCATGAACGTCAAATACGCGGACGGCCGGTCCGCCCACATCCATTTGAGCTGGCTCGACCCCCACAAGGTCCGGAAGATCACGCTCGTCGGCAGTCGTAAGATGATCGTGTTCGATGACTTGGAGCAGGTGGACAAGCTCAAGATCTACGACAAAGGCGTCGACGTGGAGAAGAGCCAGGAGAGCACGAGC
>CAZHID010000155.1:1800-4237 GCA_964532445.1 uncultured Planctomycetia bacterium
CAGACTCGGCGAGGTCCGCACGATCCTGGTCCCGAACGTCGAGCCGCTCAAGGCGGAATGCCATCACTTCCTGGAATGCATCGACCGCAACTTGAAGCCGCGCACGGACGGACACAACGGCGTCGCCGTGCTCCGTATCCTCGAGGCGGCGACGCGCTCGCTCAAAGCCGGCGGCCGCGGTATCCGTCTATGAGCCGGCCGGCCCGGGTCCTGGGCGTTGTCGGAGCGCGCCCGCAGTTCATCAAGGCCGCGGCCGTTCACCGGGCCTGGAGCCGCCAAAAAGGCCCGGACCGTTTCCAGCTGCAATGGCTCCACACGGGCCAGCATTACGACGCGCCGATGTCGGATGTTTTTTTCAAGGAATTCCAGCTCCCCAAGCCGGACTACCGTTTGAACCCTTCGAGGGGATCCGGCCCGGACCAATTTGCCGACATCCTCCGCGGGATGAGCGCTCCTCTCGAACGTTCCCGCCCCGACGCGGTCCTCGTGTTCGGGGACACCAATTCCACGTTGGCCGCGGCTTTGGCCGCGGCGTATGCCGGCATTCCCGTGGCGCATGTCGAAGCGGGTTTGCGCAGCTTCAACGAGGGGATGCCCGAAGAGCGCAACCGGGTGCTGACGGACCACATGTCGCGGTGGCTTTTTTGTCCGACCCGCCGCGCCGTGGACCAGTTGGAGCGCGAGAACATCCGGCGCGGGGTCCACCATGTCGGCGACGTGATGGCCGACCTCATCCTGGAGGCTTCCGGCAGTCTCCCTAAGCCGGCGGTCGGAGCGCCCTATTATCTGGCGACCATCCACCGCAACACGAACACTGACGATGCCGCCCGGCTGGGAAGCATCCTCGAGGCGCTCGAAGCCATGCCCATCCCGGTGCTCATGCCCCTGCACCCCCGCACCGCGTCGCGGATCCACGCCGATCGGAAGCTGAAAAAACTCACCGCTTCCTTCAAGCGCCTGTGGCTGACCGAGCCCCAGAGCTACGGCGGCATGATCGCGTTGATGAAAGCCTCGGCGGGCATCATCACGGATTCAGGCGGTGTTCAAAAGGAAGCCTTCTTGCTTGGGGTCCCGTGCGTCACGCTCCGCGCCGAAACGGAGTGGGTGGAAACCGTCGAGCTCGGCCGCAACCGCCTTTGCGCGCCGTCGGCGCTCCACGTGATCCGCGCGTTCAAGCAAATGTCGGCCCGTTGGAAAAAAACCGTCCCCCCGGTCTACGGCAAAGGGGACGCCGCCGCTAAACTTCTGAACATCCTGGCCCGGGAGGTCCGCCGATGAAAAAGCGTCACGTTCTCGTCACCGGTGTCTGCGGGATGATCGGCTCCCATCTGCTCGAGGAACTTTTGAAGCGCGGAGACCGGGTGACGGGTGTCGACAACCTGTCTTTCGGCGACCTGCGGCATCTGGGCGCCTGGCGCAAGCACCCCAACTTCAAGCTGATCAAGGCGGATATCCTGAAAGGCGGCGACCGTCTCCACCGCCTCGCCGGATCCTGCGACATCACCGTCCATCTCGCCGCCGTCAAAAAGATCGGCGAGAGCGAACCCGCTTTGCCGACGATCGAGGTGAACGGCGAGGGGACCCACGCGGTCCTCGAGTACGCGAAGCGAGCCGGGTCGAAGTTCGTCTTGGGGTCCACCTCCGACGTGTACGGCACGTCCAAAGACCTTCCCTTTAAAGAGAGCGGGCACTGCGTCATCGGTTCCAGCACGGCCAAGCGCTGGGCCTACGCGACGGCCAAGCTCTACGCTGAGCACCTGACACTGGCGTACCACAAGGACAAAGGCGTCCCGTCCGTCGTGCTCCGTTATTTCGGCGGCTTCAGCGAGCGTTCCAGCACCACCTGGAGCGGAGGGCATGTGCCGATCTTCATCCGCGCCATCCTGGACGGTCAGCCCGTCATCATTCATGGGGACGGCCGTCAGACCCGCTCGATGGCCCACGTCTCCGACCTCGTCCGGGGCACGATGCTCGCGATGGACCGCCCCGCCGCGGTCGGCGAGATCATCAACCTCGGGAACGACGAAGAGGTCAGCGTGGTCGAGAGCGCCCGGATGATCCACAGGATCTCCGGCGTCAAGACGCCGCTCAAGCTCAAGTTCATCCCCATGAAGCGCGTGTTCGGCTCTTACGAAGAGATCGCGCGCCGGATCCCGGACCTTTCCAAAGCCGGTAAGCTCCTGGGTTACAAACCCCGGATGCCGTTCCGGAAGTCGTTGGAGCTCGTGATCCGATCGGTGCGCGCCTCCAGATGATCCTCTTCGTCGTCCCGGCCTACAACGAAGAACGGAACATTTCCGACTCGATCGCCGAGACCCATCAGTTCGCCTCCGCCCAGCAATGGGACCATCGGATCATTGTCGTGGATGATGGGAGCTCCGACCGGACGGCGGAGCTGGTCCTGGAGTCGGCGAAGCATTATCCGTGCCAGCTCATT
>CAZHID010000156.1:0-4044 GCA_964532445.1 uncultured Planctomycetia bacterium
AGGTCGTCCGCTTCTACCGCAATTACGACTCGTCCCGATTCTTCGAGGACAAGTACCTCATCCGCGTAAAAAAGCGCGTGACCGATGGCGAGCTCAAGCTCATCAACCGGGACTTCAAGGACCTGCTCGCCAATGGCCGCTTCACGCGGATGAGCGATCCCAAGCTTGACGACGACAAGGACCCCAAGCTCGACCGCATCCTTTTTCACTTCAACCGCTCCGGGTACCACCGCCTCCGCGCGCTGATCGATGTCCTGAACTCGTTCTGATGCGCCGGATCCTGACCGCCTTCATTTTGATCTGGACCCTCTGCGCGTCCGCCCCTTGGGCCGGCGCTGCCCATGCGGCGGAGTCCGCCCCGGAAGCGGCGCCTTCAGGCGCTCACGGCGTGATGACGTCGTACTACGATTCGGGCGGCGTCGAGTGGGAGCGGCGGTACCAGAACGGCCGGCAGGACGGTGTCACCCGCAAATACTTCGAGAACGGCAAACTCCAGGGGGAGAGCACGTTCGCGGACGGCCGGCTCCACGGGGTGTTCAAGACGTATTTTGAGAGCGGCGGGCTCGAATCCGAGCTCAGCTACCGCGACGACCGGCTCGACGGGCCGAGCCGCTTCTACTACGAAAGCGGCGCGCTCAAGCGCGAGGTGACCTTCGTCGGCGGGATGCGGGAAGGCGCGGCGCGAGACTTTTATGAGGACGGGCAGGTGAAGGCCGAATGGCTCTACGCCAAGGACCTGCTGAACGGCGAGTCCAAACTGTATTATGAGTCGGGCGCGCTGAGGGCGCTGGCCGGTTTTGTCGGCGGCAAACGCCACGGATCGCTCAGGATGTTCCAGCCGGATGGCCGCCTCCTGGAGGTCCAGGAGTTCAAGGCGGGGGAACGCGTCAAATGATCCTGATCGAAGTGCCGGCCAACCCCAACTGCGCCGGCTGCGAGCAGATGGCCTTCAATGAGATCGGCGCCGATATCCGGCCGCTCCGCGGGATCGTCGTGTCGACGGCTTCGGGCGACGCGCTCTGCGAAGCGGCCTCGGTCGGTTCGGACGGAAGCTTCACCCCGGCGAAGGTCCGCAAGATCGACGATTCCGGCGAGGGTCCGGCGTACCTGATCTTCGGCGGCGACTGGGGCGTCCGGTTCCGCCGCGCGGACGCGCCTTCGCCCTGGAGCCTGTCCGACAAGTCGCAGTGGGGCGAGCCTTACAAGGTGTACGGCATCTCTCCCGACGTGATCTTCTGATCGTTAACCCGCAACCGTGACGGACGGCTCCGTGAGCAAGATCAAAAACATCGCCCCGTTCCTCAAATACTGCGCGGTCGGCGTCCTCGGCACCGCGATCGACGTGGCGGTGCTGTGGCTGCTCGTCCACTTCGGCGGGCTCCCCGTGCTCACGGCGACGACCCTATCGTTCATCGTCTCGGTGATCAACAATTTCCTGCTGAACAAGTTCTGGACCTTCCGGAACCCCTCCTCCAATTACCGCAAGCTCTTCATCAAGTTCATCATCGTCTCGCTCGGCGGTCTCGGGCTGACCAACCTGTGCATGTGGGTGCTCGTGCACGCCGCCGAGATCTGGTACATCTGGGCGAAGCTGATGACCTCGGCGCTCGTCCTGGTCTGGAACTTCCTGGCCAACAAGTACTGGACGTTCCGCCACTCCCGCGCCGCGCATCCGGCGCCCGGCGCTGCTGACTATGACCTTTCCATCATCGTCCCGGCGTACAACGAGGAGCTGCGTCTGGAAAAAACCGTCCGGATCATCGCGGACTACCGGAAACGGACGGCCCTGAACGCGCAGATCCTCATCGTGGACGACGGTTCGCGTGACAGGACCGTCGAGATCGCCCGCCGGCTGGCCGAAGAGCTCGGTGACGCCGAAGTGATCGTCACGGGCCGGAACGAGGGGAAGGGGAACGCGGTCAAGCTGGGTGTGAAAGCCTCTCGCGGCCGGCGGGTGTTGTTCACGGACGCGGACAATTCGACCCCGATCGAGGAGCTCGAGGCTCTCCAGCGGGCGCTCGAAGCCTCTGGCGCGGACGTCGCGATCGGCTCGCGCTACCTCAAGGCCAGCCGGGTCAAGATCAAGCAGAGTCCGCTGCGGATCCTGATCGGCCGGGTCGGTAACTTCCTGATCCGCTCGTTCATCATCAATGGGATCCATGACTCCCAGTGCGGGTTCAAGCTTTTTACGGCGGAGGCGGCCAAGGACATCTTCGCGCACACTCACGTGAAGCGCTGGGGCTTCGACATCGAGGCCCTGGCCATCGCCGACCTCCGGGACTACAAGATCACCGAGGTCCCGGTCAGCTGGTACGACGCCCCCAACAGCCGCCTGCGCCCGGTCCGGGACGCCATCAACACCTTCGGCGAGCTCATTTTTATCAAACTTAACATGTGGGGCGGCCGCTACGACGCGGATTAAAGTCCGCGGTCCTGGGAGTCCAATTTTGCTTGACTGTGCGGGGCCATGGATTAAGCTATTGTCTAAATCATTGAGTGGACGCCAGCCGTCCGGTCATGTCAGACAAAAACACTCTGAATAAGGAGACATCGAACATGAGCATCAAGATCGGTTCCACCGTACCTGACTTTAGCGCCTCGGCCTACATGCCCAACGGTGAGATCAAGACCCTCAAGCTTTCGGACTACAAGGGCAAGTGGGTGGTCCTGTTCTTCTACCCCCTCGACTTCACGTTCGTCTGCCCGACCGAGATCCAGGGCTTCCATAAGCAGAACGGCGCGTTCAACCAGGCCAACGCCCAAGTGCTCGCCGTCTCGACGGACAGCGCCTACTCCCACAAGGCGTGGGTGGCCAACGGCCTCGGCAAGGTGGACTTCCCGATCATCGGCGACACCAACCACGAAGTCAGCCGCCTATTCGGCGTCCTGATCGAGGAAAAGGGCATCGCGCTTCGCGGCACCTTCCTCATCAACCCCGAAGGCCGTGTGGTCAGCTCGACGGTGAACGAACTTTCGGTCGGCCGCAGCGTCGATGAGACCCTGCGCACGCTCGGCGCGTTCCAGACCGGCGGCCTGACGCCGTGCGAGTGGAAGCCCGGTCAGAAGACCCTCTAAACCGGCGGTCTTCCGAGTCACTTTATAACAGGAGGTTGAAACGACCATGAGTTCTTCCAATCCCTCATTCGACCTGTCGGCGGCAAAGGCGAAGGAATCCAGTTTCTTCGCCGGCGTGTACCGCTGGATGGCCGTGGGGCTGTTCATCACAGCCGCCTCGGCGTTCCTGGTGCTCGCGAACCCGCAGCTGGTGATCACGCTCTACAAGAACCCGTTCCTCATGATCGGTCTGATGATCGCGCAGGTCGCGCTCGTCGTTTGGCTGTCGGCGCGCGCGCTGACCATGCCGACGGCGCAGGCGATCGGACTGTTCTCGCTGTACGCGGCGCTGAACGGCCTGATCTTCGCTCCGATCCTGATCGTGTACACGGGCGCTTCGATCGTGACGACGCTGTCGGTGACCGCCGGCACGTTCATCATCTTCAGCGTGTACGGGTACGTGACCAAGAAGGACCTGTCTTCGATCGGCAGCATCGCGATCGTGGGCCTGCTCGGCATCATCCTGGCGACCATCGTGAACATGTTCATGAAAAGCACGATGCTCGACTGGATCATCACCTACCTCGGCGTGGGCATCTTCCTGGTCCTGATCGCGGTGGACACCCAGCGTTTGAAGGCGATCTACCAGTCGGGAGCGGTCGAAGAGAACGCGGTGGGACGCCTGGCGATCGTCGGGGCGCTCACGGTCTACCTCGACTTCATCAACCTGTTCCTGCTTCGGATCTTCGGACGTCAGCGCGACTAGCCTGCTTTTTCCGCAAACAAAAAACCCGCAGCGGGATGACCGCTGCGGGTTTTTCTTTTTCTCAAGCAACCCCCGGGCCAAAAGCACGGGAGGGCCGAAGGCGCCTGATCTTTATTTCAGGGTTTTTTTGCTGAGGATCTTCATGTCCTTGTCGAACTCGTAGACGGTGGGCACGCCCGTGTCGAGGTTGAGCTCAAGGACCTGTTCCCGGGTCAGCTTGTCCA
>CAZHID010000157.1:0-4029 GCA_964532445.1 uncultured Planctomycetia bacterium
AGCCCCCCGCCGAAGGTCGAATCGGCGGTGATCCGGGTGGATTTTTTAAAGGAACCCCGTTACGCGGCGGGCACCGGCGCGGCGCTCGAAAAGGTGATGCGCTCGGCGTTCCAGATGCGCCGCAAGCAGATCAATCACGCGGTGAAGGGCATGGTCGGCGCCGCCGCGGCGCAGGCCGTGTTCGAAGCCTCGGGCGTCTCCCCGGAGCAGAGGCCCGAGACCCTGAGCCTGGACCAGTGGATCGCGCTGGGACGGGCCCTCTCTGACCGGGCAAAAACCTCTTCCTCATGATAAAATGACCGCTCCCATGCCAAAGATCGACGTCAAAAAAACAGCCCAACTCGCCCGGATCGAGCTCACCGACGCGGAGTCGGCGAAGCTCGCCGCGCAGTTCGAGGACATCCTGGGCTACATCGCCAAGCTCGACGCGGTCGACACGCGCGGCGCGGAGCCCGCCTATCATCCGTTCGAGATGAAGAACGCCTTCCGCCCGGACGAGGTCCGGCCGGTGCTCGGCGTCGAGCGCCTGCTCGAGATCGCGCCGCGGGCCGACCGCGGGATGATCGAAGTGCCCCCGATCATCGAGCGCAAGGACTAGAAGATCTCTTTCATGAGCCACATCCGCAAGCAGATCGAAGCCCGCCGTCCCGCCGCCGACGTCCTCGGGGAGCACCTGAAGCGCGTCGACGCGGTGAACCCGCAGATCCACGCGTTCATCTCCGTCGAAGGCCGCGACGCCGTCCGCGCGGTCAGCGCCGCTCAGGCCAACCCCAAGGGGCGCCTCGCCGGCGTTCCGATCGCGGTCAAAGACAATATTTGTGTCGAGGGCTGGGAGATCACCTGCGGTTCGCGCATCCTCAAAGGCTACAAGGCCCCTTACAACGCGACCGTCATCGACCGGCTCCTCGCCGAGGGCGCCATGCTCGTCGGCCGCGTGAACATGGACGAATTCGCGTTCGGCTCTTCCTGCGAAACCTCCGCTTACGGCGTCACGCGCAACCCGTGGGACACGGCCCGCGTTCCCGGCGGTTCGAGCGGCGGTTCGGCCGCCGCGGTGGCCGCCGGACTCGTTCCGGTCGCGCTCGGGTCCGACACGGGCGGATCGGTCCGCCAGCCGGCGTCGTTCTGCGGCGTCACGGGCCTCAAGCCCACCTACGGCCGGGTGTCGCGTTACGGCCTGATCGCGTTCGCCTCGAGCCTGGACCAGATCGGTCCGATCACCGAAGGGGTCGAGGACACCGCCCGCGTGCTCGAGGTCATCGCGGGGCATGATCCGATGGACTCCACCTCCTCCCGCACGCCGATCGAGGAATATTCGAAGGCGCTCGGCGGTTCGATCAAGGGCCTCCGAGTGGGTGTCCCCAAGGAATTTATGGCGTTCCCGCTGCCCAAGGACATCCAGGAAGCGTTCGACCGTTCGGTGAAGCTTCTCGCGGCCGAAGGAGCGGAGATCGTCGAGGTCTCGCTGCCGCACACGGAACACGCGGTCTCGGTCTATTACATCGTCGGCCCCTGCGAGGCCAGCTCCAATCTCGCGCGCTTTGACGGCGTCCGCTACGGCGACCGCGACCTCGGGGCCAAATCGCTCGCCGACCTTTACCTGCGCACGCGGCAGGAGGGCTTCGGCGCCGAATCCAAGCGCCGCATCATCCTCGGGACCTTCGCGCTGTCGAGCGGCTACTACGACGCGTATTACCTGAAGGCGATGAAGGTCCGCCGCAAAATGATCGACGACTACACGCAGGCGTTCCAAAAAGCCGACGTCCTCATCAGCCCGACCGCGCCGTCGGGCGCGTTCAAGATCGGCGAGAAGACCAGCGACCCCTTGAGCATGTACCTCTCCGACATCTACACGTTGTCCGCGAACCTTGTGGGTGTCCCGGCCGTCTCCGTGCCGTGCGGCTTCACCGCCGACGGTCTGCCGGCCGGCCTCCAGTTCATGGGACGTCCGTTCGAAGAGGGCAGGCTGCTCCAGACCGCCTATGCCTATGAGCAAAAAGCCGCGCTCGGCGGCCGTAAGCCCGCCGTGTACGCCGGGTCAGGGACGTCCGGGGCGGGCGCACGATGAGCGGCACCAAGCCTTTCGCCTATGACATCGTGATCGGTCTGGAGGTGCACGTCCAGCTGGCCTCCAAGACCAAGATCTTTTGCGGATGCCCGACGACGTTCGGCGCGGCGCCCAACACCCAAGTCTGTCAGATCTGCGCGGGGTATCCCGGCACGCTGCCCGTCCTGAACGCTCGCGTGTTCGAGCTCGGAATGACCGCGGTACTCGCGTTCGGCGGCAAGATCGCGTCCAAGGTGAAATTCGACCGCAAGAATTACTTTTATCCCGACCTGCCCAAGGGTTACCAGATCTCCCAGTATGATATGCCGCTCGGCGAGGGCGGCAGCGTCGACATCATCGGCGATGACGGCAAGCTCCGGCCGATCCGTCTGGTCCGTCTCCATCTCGAGGAGGACGCGGGCAAATTGACGCACGACACGCGGGCCAGCTACGTGGACCTGAACCGCGCCGGCGTGCCGCTCGCCGAGATCGTTTCGGAGCCCGAGATCAAGAGCTCCCAGGAAGCCTACAATTTCCTGACGCACCTCAAGGCCATCATCAAGGCCGCGGCCGTTTCCGACGCCGACATGGAAAAAGGCCAGCTCCGCTGCGACGCGAACGTGTCACTGCGCAAGAGCGCGTCCGATCCCTTCGGCACGCGGGTCGAGATCAAGAACATCAATTCGTTCAAGAACGTGAAGGCCGCGCTCGAGTATGAGATCGCCCGTCAGGCCAAGGTCCTGGACGCCGGCGAAACAATAGTCCAGGAGACCCGTCAGTTCGACGCCGAAAAGGGGACGACCCATTCGATGCGGTCCAAGGAACAGGCTCACGACTACCGGTATTTCCCGGAGCCGGACCTGGTGCCGTTCGTCGTCGGGGCCGCCGAGATCGAAGCCGCCCGCGCGCGCCTGCCGGAGCTGCCCACGCAGAAGCTCGAGCGGCTCAAGTCCCAGTACGCGCTGACCGATTACGACGCGCGCCAGCTGGTCGAAAATTCCGGTCTGGCCGTCGTCTTCGAGAGCCTTGCCAAGAAGACCGACCGGTACAAGAGTCTCGTCAATTGGCTCATCGGCCCCGTGCTCGCCGCCGCGAACGAGCGTTCCGGCGAGGTCGAGGACATGCGGGTCGAGGGGGCGGAGATCGTGATCCCGACCCGTCCGGCGCCGGAAGTGCTCGGCGTAGAATCCTCTTCGAGTTCAGGCCTGCCGTTCCGCGTCGGCGTGGACGGCCTGCTCCAGATCCTGGACCTGGTCGAAAAGGGCGTCGTGAGCCTCAAGGTCTGCCGCGAGGACGTCTTCCCTGAATGGATCGCCACCGGTCAGAACCCCGCGAAGATCGTCGAGGCCAAGGGCCTCGGTCAGATCTCCGACACCGGCGCGCTCGAAGCCGCATGCGATGAAGCCCTCGCCAAAAATCCCAAGTCCGTCGAAGACTACAAAGCCGGCAAAGAGAACGCGCTGATGTTCCTCGTCGGCCAGGTCATGCGCGCCTCCAAGGGCAAAGCCAACCCCAACCTCGTCAACGAGCTCCTCAAGAAAAAACTGTCATGACCCTGAGCACGGCCCGCGCCCAGAAGGAAGGCATGTCGGCTCCGGGCATAGCCGCTGACGCGCCGTCTAAGACAAGGCGCGTCAGCTCCATTTGTCCTCCTCGGCAGGGACGCCTCGTCGGACAAAAAGCCCTTCGACGACACGCCTTCCGCCTGGACGGGGCCTTGAACCGGGATCATGACAATTTTTTCTTGAGAAGTTCGTTGACCAGGTTTGGATTCGCTTTCCCTTTGGACGCGCGCATCACCTGGCCGACGAGGAACATCAACGCGTTCTCTTTGCCGGCTTTGTAGTCTTCAACGGACTTGGGATTTTTGGAAATCGCTTCATCGCAGGCGGTCTCCAGGGCACCGGTATCAGAGACCTGCGCTAGACCTTTGGCTTCGACGATCTTCGCGGGGGCCTGACCGGTGGAGAGCCACTCAGGGA
>CAZHID010000158.1:0-3936 GCA_964532445.1 uncultured Planctomycetia bacterium
TGGCGGCATTTCTCGGAGTAGATCTTTGGCGACTGATTTTTTTAGCACCCAACATATCGACGAGAAGCTCACGCTTGGCGCGATGCTGCGGGAGCACGAGGCGATCCTCGCGCATCTGGACGAACCGATGGCGGATGCCTCGTTCATTCCGACCTTCCTCTTGTCGCGGCTTGTCCGGCGTCACGTGACCGTCGCGCTCGGCGGCGATGGAGGCGACGAGCTCTTTGGCGGGTACCCGACGTTCGAGGCGGCCCGGCTGGCCGGACGGATCGACCGCTGGGCGCCGTGGGCGAAGGGCGCGCTCGGCCGCGCCGCGCGGGCGCTGCCCGTGTCGATGGACAATCTGAGCCTCGACTTCAAGGCCAAGCAGTTCACCAAGGGGCTCCTGCACCCGGCCCGCGAGCGCAACCAGGTCTGGCTCGGCGCGTTCGAGCCGGCGGAGATCCGCGCGCTGCTCGCGCCGGGTCTGGCGTCGGAGGCCGGCTTCGGCGCGGAGATCGACGGCGTTTACCGCGGGATCGACGACGTGCTGGGCGATGAGCCGGCGGATGCCCGCGATGACCTGCAGGAGTTCTACTTCAAGTTCTACTTGGAAGGGGATATCCTCGTGAAGACCGACCGCGCGAGCATGGCCAATTCGCTGGAGGCCCGCTCACCGCTGCTCGACGACCGGCTCGTCGGCGCCGTGCGGCGCATCCCCGCGGAGATGCGTTTCAAGGACGGCCAGCCCAAACCCCTTTTCAAAAAAATGCTCCAAGGCCGCATCCCGGCCGAGATCCTGACCCGCCCCAAAAAAGGCTTCGGCATCCCGATCGCGCATTGGATCCGCCAGGACCTGCGCCGGGAGTTCGAGGCCGCGCTCGCCCCCGACCGCGTCCGCAAGGACGGCTTCTTCAACCCCGAAGCCGTTTCGTCCCTCCTCGCCGAGCACCTCGCCGGCAAAAAAGACAACCGCAAACAGCTCTGGACGCTGTACGTGTTCCAGAAGTGGAAAGAAACCTGGCTCTAAAAGTCCGGTAAGTTCTTCGGAAATTCCGTCAGTTCGTGGATCGGACGGGAACGGGAGTGAGCGCGGAGCTTAGCGGGCGAGAGCCGCTTTGAGACGGTCGACCACGTGCGCCTGCTGGGCTTCGGTGATCTCGGGGTACATGGGCAGAGAAAGGATGCGGGAGCAGACTTTTTCGGCGACCGGGAAGGAACCTTTTTTCCAGCCGAGCGACTTGTAGCAGGGCTGCAGATGGACGGGGGTCGGGTAGTGGACCTGGGCCGACACGCCTTCTTCGTTCAATCGTTTGGCCACCGCGTCGCGGCGGGGGACCTGGACCGCGTACACGTGGAACACGTGACGCACGCCGTCCGCTTCCTTGGGGGCGACGATGTTCGTGTCCTTGAGCATCCGGTGATAGCGCTGGGCCGCCTTACGCCGGGCTTCCGTCCACGCTTCCAAATGTTTGAGCTTCACGCGCAGGACCGCCGCCTGGATCGAGTCGAGCCGGCTGTTGGTCCCGATCACCTCATGCTTGTGCTTCGTTTCCTGTCCCATGTTGCGGAGCAGGCGCAGGGCGCGGGCGATCTTGGGGTCGGGGGTGGTCACCGCGCCGGCGTCGCCGTACGCGCCGATGTTCTTGCCGGGATAAAAGCTATAGCACGTCGCCGTGCCCGTCTGCCCGACGCGCATCCCGCGCCAGTAGGAGCCGTGCGACTGCGCCGCGTCCTCGATGATGAGCAGCTTGTGCTTCTTGGCGACGTCGGCGATCCCGTCCATCGCGGCGGATTGGCCGTAGAGGTGGACGGGGAGGATCGCCTTGGTGCGGCGCGTGACGCGCTTGGAGATCAGGTTCGGGTCGATGTTGTAGGTCGCCGGGTCGATGTCGGCGAACACGGGCTTGGCGCCCGCGAGCGAAATGGCGAGGACGGTCGAGATCCAGGTGTACGGCGTTGTGATGACCTCGTCGCCGGGCCCGATGCCGCAGGCCTTGAGCGCGAGCACCAGGGCGTCGGTGCCGTTGGCGCAGGAGACGACATGAGGCGCGCCGGTCCAGGCGCCGAATTCTTTTTCGAAGGCGGCGACGTCGTTGCCGAGGATGAAGTCGCAGCGGTCCAACACGCCGTTGACGGCGGACTGGACTTCAGGCTTGATCGAGCGGTACTGGGCGGCCAGGTCGACGAAGGGGATCTTCATAAGCCCAAGATTCTAACACAACGGGAGCGAGAAGGGTTCGTTCGAGCCAGGCGGCAGGATCGGCGTGGTCCGCGCGGTCAGACCGCGAGAACGGGGATCTGCTGACGTTCGGCGTAGTTGAGGATCTGCCGATCGTGTGTGACGATCACCGCGCCCAAGCTCATCGCCGAGGCGATGATCATGCGGTCCGCCGGATCCGCCGGCGCCCCTTCCGGCAGACGGGTGCTGGCGACGGCGACTTCCGGCGAAAGTTCCTCGAGCTCGATCCCCGGCGCCCGCAATGCCCGCCGCACCCAGATGAGGCAGTCGACCGGCAAGGCGATCCGCTTGCGGGCCTCGAGCATCGCGACCTCCCACATGGAGATCGCGGAAACACACACCGATCCGATCTTAAGCGCCCGTTCCACCGCTTCGCATGCGGCCGGGTGATCGCGTTCCAAGTCGCCGTTGAGCAGCCAAAGCCAAACGTGGGTATCGAGGAGGAGGGGCGCTCCGCTATTTTTATTCACCGGCGCTCCACACCGCACCTGTCGGGGCGACGATGTCACCTAGGATACGGACGGTGCCTCTCAAGAAGCCGGAGGCGGTCCGAGAGGGTTTGAAGTCTTCGGTGATCGGAACGAGTTTGGCGACCGGCTTGCCATGTTTGGTGATCACGATCTCTTCCTGCGTGAGCTTGACCTGTTCCATGAGCTTAAGACACCTGGCTTTGAACGCGCCTGCGGGGATGTTCATAGGACCTCCATAACCATGGTCATATGACCATGGTTATAAATAGTATACATCATGGAATATCCAGGTCAATGCTCTCTCGGCATGAATGCATCAAATGCACTATAATGTCCTTCATGTGCGGACGCTACACCCTCACCACGCCTTCTGACATTTTGGCCAAGGAATTCCGGATCCCGCCGGCCGAGGCCTCGCGCCTGGTCGCGCGGTACAACATCGCCCCCTCCCAGCCCGTCGCGATCATCGCCGCCGGCCCGGCCGCGGGCTCGCGCCGGCTGGATCACGCGATCTGGGGCCTCATCCCGTCCTGGTCCAAGGACCCCTCGATCGGCGCGAGGCTCATCAACGCGCGTTCCGAGACCGTCCTCGAAAAGCCCAGTTTCAAGGTCAGCGTCCTGCATCGCCGCTGCCTGGTCCCCGCCGACGGGTATTACGAATGGCGCCGGGAAGGCGGCGGACGCCAACCCTATTACTTCAGGGAAAAGTCCGGCCGGCCCTTCGCGTTCGCCGGGATCTGGTCGGATTGGGAGGATGGGGACGGAGGCCAGGTCCGGACCTGCGCGATCCTGACCCGCGAGGCCGAGGGAGAGACCCGGGCCGTCCACGAGCGGATGCCGGTCACGGTCGACCTGATGAACGGCTCGGCCGACCGCTGGCTCGACCCGCGTCTCTCGGCCCCGTCCGACACCGCCGACCTCGTGCGCTCGCTCGCGCCGGCCGAATGGCGGATCCACACGGTCTCGACCCGGGTCAATGACCCGAGGAATGATGATCCTTCATGTGTTCGATCATCCGCTGACCTTTGAACGGGCTGCTCTGATTTTGATGATGGCGACTTATTTCAACAGCTCTTACTATGTCTTTCGTATATTTGATGAACCAGGGGGTTGTGACGGGTTGTACAATAGTCATCCATGATAAAAAATCTGCGCATCGTTCATATCATTGATACCATCGGCTCGGGAGGCGTCCAGCAAATACTCGCCTCGGTCGTTCGGAAGAGTCAACAGGTAAACATTCAT
>CAZHID010000159.1:0-3923 GCA_964532445.1 uncultured Planctomycetia bacterium
GTCGATCATCGACGAATCCAACGGCCGGCGCGTGCGCATGGCCCACATAGCCGTGGTCGGCAGCCATTCGGTGAACGGTGTGTCCGCGCTGCATTCGGAGCTCATCAAGCAGCATCTTTTCCGCGGCTTCCATGAACTGACGCCCGAGAAGTTCAACAACAAGACCAACGGCATCACGCAGCGCCGCTGGCTGCTCAAGTCCAACCCCCGCCTGTCGCACATGATCGATTCCGCCATCGGCGACGGCTGGGTCACGGACCTCGCACAACTCAAGAAGCTCGAACCCTTGGTCAAGGACGCCGGGTTCCGCAAGAAGTGGCACGAGGCCCGTCATGAGAACAAGAAGCACCTCGCCGAGTACATCGAGCGGACCCAGGGACTTGTGATCGATCCGGATTCGCTGTTCGACGTGCAGGTGAAGCGCATCCACGAGTACAAACGGCAGCTTCTCTTCGCGTTCTACGCGTTGTCGGAGTTCCTGCGCCTGCGCCAGGACCCCAAGGCCTTCGTCCAGCCGCGCACGTTCATCTTCGGCGCCAACGCCGCGCCGGGGTACGCGATGGCGAAGCTCATCATCAAGTTCATCAACAGCGTCGGCGAGCTCATTAACAATGACCCGCTGACCAAGGGCCGTCTGCGTCTGGTCTTCATGGAAAATTACTGCGTCTCCGTCGCGGAAAAAATATTTCCGGCGAGCGACCTCTCGGAGCAGATCTCGACCGCGGGGACCGAAGCTTCGGGCACGGGCAACATGAAGTTCATGCTGAACGGTGCACTCACGATCGGTACGCTCGACGGTGCGAACATCGAGATGGCGGAAGAGGCCGGCCCGGACAACATCTTCATCTTCGGCCTTAAGACCGAAGAGGTCCGCCACCTCAAGGAAGCCGGATACCGGCCCCAGGACTTCATCCGCAATTCGCCGATGCTGTCGGAGATCATGGAACTCATCCGTCAGAACGTGCTGTCGCCCCATCATCCGGACCTGTTCCGGCCGATCCTCGACTCACTGACCGGCCTGGACCCGTACCTGATCTGCGCCGACTTTGACGCGTACTGCCGGATGCAGGAACGCGTGTCCGCCGAGTACCAGAAGCGCGACGCGTGGGTCACCAAGTCCATCCTGAACACGGCTCGCTCCGGCAAGTTCTCGAGTGACCGCACGATCAGGGAATACGCCAAAGACATCTGGAAGGTTCAGGCTTAACACAGCGCGGCCCGCATTGCCTGCGGCCGCTCGCGCCCCCGCACCGGCAGGAAAACCGGCTTCGCGGGACCGCTCGCCGCATAGAGGTGCGGCTCGCTTCGCATCTTCGCGTTGCGATCTAAAGGTCGCAACACGAAGATGAAATCCCGCGAAGCCGGTTTTTCTGCCGGCGCGGACGCTCAAAGGCTCATATGATAAAAATTTTCGTTTGGGCGATGATCCTTCTGCCTTTGGCGGGGGAGTGGGGACGGAAGTTCTGGCTGCTGGACCTGTTCAATCACTTCAGGATCCAGGCGGCTTGGGCTTCGGCGGTGCTCACGGTCGTTCTGATCTTGGCGGGATGGGGGATCGAGACGGCGGGCGCGGCGGCGTCAGCGATATTTTGTGCGGCGTCCGTCTGGAAGCGCACCGCGGGACCGCGGGTTTCGGGCGTCGGCGCCGGGAGTTCAGGTCCAGAAGGAGGTGCCCCGGAGCGGACCCTGTCGGTTCTGTCCTGCAACGTTTGGATGATGAACCACGGTTATGCGGGCCTCACAGCGGCCATTCACGCCAAGGACCCGGACGTGATCGTGCTTCTGGAGACCGATCAGCGCTGGTACGGTGAGATGCGCCGGTCGCTCACGAAATATCAGCACCACAAGGCTGAGATCCGTGAGGATTATTACGGCGTCGCGGTTTTTTCCAAGTACCCGATGGCGGCCACCGTCGAGCATCTTCATGACACGGCCAAACCGAGCGTCCGTTGCCGCATCTACCACCCGTCGGGAGACTTGGCGCTGTGGGGCATGCACCCCGAGCCTCCTTTTCTCCCGGCCGCCTGGGTCCGCCATCGGCGCGAATTGGAACAGGTCATGTTCCGGATCCAAGAAGAGCGGCTGCCTGCAGTCGTTACGGGCGATCTGAACACGGCACCCTGGGGTTGTTCGTTCCGCGACCATCTAAGCGTTCTTGCGGACAGTGCGCGGGGGAGAGGTTTGGCGACCACCTGGCCGTCGCCGTTACCGAGGTTCCTGCGCATCCCGATCGACCATTTACTGCACTCAAGTCACTTTATTACGTTGTCGCATGAGGTGCTGTCGGGGATCGGATCCGATCACCGTCCTATTTTTGTCCGTCTCACGAACCAAAGGATCGAGAATGGAAACGCTGGAACTTAAGATCGAAAAGATCGTCTACGGCGGATCGGGCCTCGCGCGTCATGAGGGCCGGGTCATCTTCGTGCCCGGCGTCGCGGCCGGCGAAAGGGTCCGCGCGAAGATCGTCAAGGACTGTAAGAATTTCCTCGAGGCGGAGCTCGTCGAAGTGCTCGAGCCCTCGCCCGAGCGCGTGACGCCCCCGTGCGCCTACGTGGGTCTCTGCGGCGGCTGCCAATACCAGCACTTGAGCTATGGGGAAGAGCTCAAGTGGAAGGAATCACAGGTCAGGGAGCTGCTCACGCGCCACGGCGGCGTCGATGACACGAAGATCCAGGCGATCGTCGCTTCGCCATCCGACTACGGGTACCGCTCGAATGTGACGCTGCACCGCACTAAGCCCGGCGCGGCGCCCCAGCGCATGGGGTTCATCGGCCGCGACAAGACGACCCCGATCGTGATCGACCGCTGCCTTTTGACGGAGCCGCAGCTGGAGCGTGTTTTTCAATGGGACGAGAACCTGGTCCGCGACGAGGACCGGCGCACCTACCGCATCGCCGCGGACGGCACCTGCATGACCAGCCGCACCGATCAGTATTACCTGGTCAAGATCGCGGGCTAGCGGCGACCCAGGGCTTCTTCCAGAACAACCTCGCGGTCGCGGAGGCGATGACGTATCAGACCGCCAAGTGGCTCCGAAGTGTCAAAGCCGAACACGTCGCCGACCTTTACAGCGGCGTGGGTCTCTTCGGCCTTTTGGCCTCGCCGCCCAAGGCATCCGTCACGTTCGTCGAGGAAAATGAAATGAGCATCCAGGCGCTTCGAATGAACATCGCCGACCGGCCCGGCCGCCGCTTCCGCGTGCACGCGGCCCGTGTCGAGCGCGCGTTCAGCCGCGTGATGTCCGACGCCCAGCCCGCGATCGACACGCTCGTGATCGACCCGCCGAGGAGCGGGATGACCCGGGACCTCTGTCAGAAGATCGCCGACGCCAAAGGACTCAAAGGGATCGTGTACATTTCCTGCGACCCGTCGACGCTCGCGCGCGACTTGAAGCTCCTCGCCGCCGACGGCCGCCGCAAGGTCGAGGCCGTGATCCCGTTCGATATGTTCCCTCGCACCCAGCACATCGAAGTGATGACGCTGCTCAAGTAGCGCTGCACCGTGGTTTTTCGTACGCTTCGGCCCCCTCGCTTGGCGCTGATATGAGGCACAGCGCTTTTCTTCTCGAGCTCAACGCGTTCACATGGCTGTCGGCGCTCAAGACGAAGTATGACCGGCGGCTGACGCTGGCCGCCGTGCCGGACGCGGAGTGGCGGGCGATCCGCGCCCGCGGGTTCGACGCGGTCTGGCTCATGGGTGTCTGGAAGCGCAGTCCCAAGGCGCGCCAGCACGCGTTCAAGTTCGCGGAGCTCAAGGCCGACTTCACCCGGGTCCTGCCGGGCTGGAAGGACGAGGATGTCGCCGGTTCGGCGTACGCGATCGGGGACTACCGGCTCGACCCCTTCCTGGGCGCGCCTTCAGATCTCGAAAAGATCCGCGCCGCCGTGAACGCCGCCGGCCTCAAGCTCATCCTGGACTTC
>CAZHID010000160.1:0-2106 GCA_964532445.1 uncultured Planctomycetia bacterium
CCTGATCTCACCCGTGGCCGCAGGACAGATCAGCGGCTTCGGCACGCACAGCTACGAGCTGGGCCTGACGGCGCTTCTCAAACTCGTGTCGGCGCCGGCCGCGGCCGCGACCCGGACGACCCCGTCCGTCAAACGGCCGTCCGCGGCCAAAAGGAAAACCCGCCGATGAGCATCTCCAGCCGCCTTCAAGCGTTCGCCCCGGTCTTTGACGCCCGCAACCTCGATGCTTTTTTCATCAGCTGCGAGCCGAACGTCTCCTACCTCTCGGGTTACACCGGGACCGAGTCGTACGCGGTGCTGCTGCGCGACAAGCGGTATTTTTTGACCGACTTCCGTTACCTCGAACAGGCTCAAAGGGAACTTAAGGGTTTTACCATCGTCCTTCGGGAAAAGAAGCCCTATTCCGTGATGGTCAGGGAGATCTGTGAGCGTCATGGCGTGCGCCGTCTGGGCGTCGAGGCCGGCCGGATCTCATTTGCGCTGTACCGGGCGCTGTCGCGGAACTGCCCCCGGACCTCGCTGGTCGCGGTCTCCGACGCGATCGAGGATCTGCGCATCCGTAAGGACAAGAGCGAGATCGCGAAGATCCGTCAGTCCGTGGAGATCATGCGATTGGGGATGGTGAGCCTGGCTTCGAGTCTCGCTCCCGGCATGAAGGAGCGCGAGGTCCAGGCCAAGCTGGAGTATGACACCAAAATGTTCGGATCGCAGAAGCCCGCTTTTGATATTATTATCGCCGCTGACCCCAATTCTTCGATGCCGCATGCGGTGACCGGGGAAACACGGGTCCAGGCCAACGATCTGGTCCTGGTGGATATGGGCTGCGTCTATGAGGGGTATCACTCTGACTTGACCCGCTGTTTCTTCACCGGTAAAATACCGCCTTTGAAGCAAAAAGTTTACAACACGGTGCTTCAGGCCCAGGAGCTCGGGATCCGCAAAGCCGGTCCTGGGGTCAAGGCGAAAGATGTCGACCTGGCCTGCCGTGATTTCATCGAAAAAAAGGGATACGGAAAGTTTTTTGGCCACAGCACCGGCCACGGCGTGGGTCTTGAGATCCACGAGGCTCCTTCGGTCTCGTCCCGTTCTCCGGAGATTTTGGAGCCGGGAATGATCATCACCGTGGAGCCCGGCATCTACCTGCCGGGGCAGTTCGGCGTCCGGATCGAGGACATGCTCCTCATCACGGACCGGGGCGCGGAAGTGCTGACGGCCCGGATCCCCAAAAAACTCCAGTCCATCAACCGATAAGGCCACCCATGATCAGCGCGAACGACTTTAAGAACGGCGTCGTCATCAAGTACAACCACCAGCTGTTCCAGATCATCTGGTTCCAGCACGTGAAGATGCAGCAGCGCGCGCCGATCATCCGCACCAAGATGGTCAGTCTCAAGACGGGCCAGACGCTGGAACAGCCGTTCCGCTCCGGTGACATGTTCGAGGACGTGTTCCTCGAGCGCCATGAGCTCCAGTACCTGTACGCCGACGGTGAGCTCATCCACTTCATGAACACCGAGGATTACCAGGACGTCGTCATCAACAAGTCCACGATCACCGAGCAGTTCCAGTACATGAAGGAGAACATGAACGTCACCGGTCTTTACGGCGACAACGAGCTCCTCACGATCGAGCTGCCCGCGTCGGTCGTCCTCGAGATCAAGGAAACGGAACCCGGTGTGCGCGGTGACACCGCCAAGTCCGGCAACAAACCCGCGACGCTCGAGACGGGCGCCGCGATCAAGGTCCCTCTTTTTATCAATCCGGGCGACTCGGTGAAGGTGGATACCCGCACCGGCAACTACATTGAGCGCGCGTCCTAACCCCATAACTATTTTCCGGAGGAAACCGTGAACTTACGAGAGATCAAGGACCTGATCGCGCTGATGAACGAGAACGACCTCACCGAGGTCGAGGTCGAGACCGACGGCGCCAAGATCAAGCTCAAGAAAGGGCAGGAGAACGTCGTCGTTCACGAGGCCCCGCGCATGATGGCCGCCCCTCAAGCTGCGACACCCTCCGCCCCGGCGACACCCTCCACCCAGGCCGCTGCGCCCGGTCTCACGATCAAATCACCGATGGTCGGAACCTTTTACTCGGCTCCCGCAC
>CAZHID010000160.1:2116-3905 GCA_964532445.1 uncultured Planctomycetia bacterium
CGGATGATGTCGGCCTCTCACGCCGCGCCGGCCCCGGCGGCCCCCGCAGCGCCCGCCGCTCCTGCGGCGGTCCCGGGCCTGACGATCAAGTCCCCGATGGTCGGCACCTTCTACTCGGCTCCCGCGCCGGACGCTGAACCTTACCTCAAGGTCGGTCAAAAGGTGGATGTCGGACAGGTGATCTGCATCGTCGAAGCCATGAAGCTGATGAACGAGATCAAATCCGAGATCAAGGGCACCGTCACCGAGGTCCACGTTCAGAACGGCTCTCCGATCGAATTCGGACAGGTCCTTTACACGGTCGCCCCCTGATCCGGGACGAGTTCCAACCGACCCGGCGCACTCCAATAACCCATGTTTAAAAAAATATTGATCGCAAACCGAGGCGAGGTGGCCATCCGGATCAACCGGGCGGCGCACGATCTCGGCATCAAGACGGTCGCCGTCTATTCCCAGGCCGACAAGGACTCGCTCCACGTGAAGGCGGCCGACGAGGCCGTTTGCATCGGCGGACCGCTGCCCAAGGACAGTTACCTCAACATCCCGGCCATCATCAGCGCCGCCGAGATCACCGACGTTGAAGCGATCCATCCGGGCTACGGCTTCCTGGCCGAGAACGCCCATTTCGCCGAAGTGTGCGAATCCTGCGAGATCAAGTTCATCGGACCTTCCGCGGACTCGATCCGCCGGATGGGCGACAAGATGGCGGCCCGCGAGACGGTCAAGAAGGCCGGCGTGCCCCTTGTCCCGGGCAGTTTTGACCGCATCAGGGACAAGGAGGAGGCCCTCAAGCTTGCCAAGCAGTTCAAGTACCCCGTGATCCTCAAGGCGTCCGCGGGCGGCGGCGGCAAAGGAATGCGGGTGTGTCACAACGACGTCCGGCTCGTGAGCGCGCTTATGACCGCCGAGCGGGAAGCGGAAGCGGCGTTCGGAAACAGCGCGGTCTACATCGAAAAGTACTTCGAAAAATCACGTCACGTCGAGATCCAGGTGCTCGGCGACCGCCATGGGAACCTGATCCATCTGAACGAGCGGGACTGTTCCATCCAGCGCCGCCATCAGAAGCTGCTGGAAGAAAGCCCTTCGCCGGCGCTCGATCCGAAGCTCCGCCGCAAGATGGGCGAAGTCGCGGTCAAGGCCGCGCAGGCCGCGCCGTGTGAAGGCCGTGGATTACCTGAACAATTTCGCGGGGTCGGCGGGTCCGATCCACATGTATTCCGCGCCCGGAGGGCCGGGCGTCCGGATCGACACCGGGGTCGCGGCCGGTCAGACGGTGAGCCCCTATTACGATTCGATGGTCTCGAAGCTGATGGTCCACGGCAAGGACCGGGACGACGCGATCAGGATCATGACGCGCGCGCTCGACGAGTACGTCGTGGAACCGATCAAGACGACGATCCCGCTCCACCGCGAGATCGTCCGGAACCCGATCTTCAAGCGCGGCGTTTATTACACGGATTTCATTCCGAGACTGTTCGGAAAGTACCTCAAAGAACAACATTAACCTTCCGGTAACGGCAAGGAGAAAGGCGGGGATCATGAGGATCGGAGTATTGACTGGCGGCGGAGATTGTCCGGGGTTGAATCCAGTGATCCGTGCGATCGTTCGCGCGGCGGTCCCTTACGGGGACGAGGTGGTCGGTATCCGGAACGGCTGGGCGGGCCTGGTCAACAACCTGCCTCCGATGGACCTGAACATGACCACGGTCACCGGCATCCTGCACCGCGGCGGAACGATCCTCGGCACCAGCCGCACCTTCCGCTGGGAGATGCACACGCGCGACAACCT
>CAZHID010000161.1:0-3777 GCA_964532445.1 uncultured Planctomycetia bacterium
CACCAGGATCGGCGACCGTGTCGTCCTCCACGCTGGCGCCGTGATCGGAGCCGACGGCTTCGGCTACGAGAACTTCGGCGGCCGCTACATCAAGGTCCCGCAGCGCGGCAATGTCTGGATCCAGGACGACGTCGAGATCGGCGCCAACTCCTGCGTGGACCGCGCCCGCTTCGGTACGACGCTCATCAAGCGCGGCGCCAAGATCGACAACCTCGTCCAGATCGCCCACAACGTCGAGGTCGGCGAGGACTGCCTGATCGTCGCGCAGGTGGGCGTCGCGGGTTCAGCCAAGCTGGGCGACGGCGTCATCCTGGCCGGCCAGGTCGGCGTCGTGGGCCACGTCAAAGTCGGCGCCCGGTCCATCATCGGCGCCCAGAGCGGCGTTTTTACGGACGTGCCGGAGCAATCCACCCTTCTGGGCAGCCCGCCGCTGCCGATCCGCGAGGAAAAAGAACGGATCATCTACATTTCCCGCCTTCCCAAGCTTTTCAAAGACTTCAAAGAGATCCAGAAAAAACTGCAGGACCGGTGATGCGTCCCCAAGCCACGCTGCGCCGCGAGACGGTGATCGAAGGGGCCGGGATCCACACGGGTGAGCGGGCGCGTCTGGTCTGTAAGCCCGCGCCGGCCGGTTCGGGGATCGTCCTTTGCCGCAAGGACATCGCCGGAGAACCCCGCTGGAACCTGACCGGCGCCCTCGCGTCGGACGCGGTGACCCAGGGCGCGGGACGACGCACGCTCCTTTCGGGGGCCGGCGGGTCCGTTGAGACGGTGGAACATTTTTTGGCGGCCCTCTGGGGCATGGGCATCTCGAACCTTTCCGCGGAGCTTGAAGGGCCCGAGCTGCCGATCCTGGACGGGAGCTCGGCCGGGTTCGTGGCCGCGTTCGAAGCGGCCGGTGTCGAGGAACAGGCCGGGACGATCGCCCAAGTGGCGATCAAGGAGCCGGTCTTCGTCAGCGGCGAGCGGTGCGCGATCCTCGCGCTGCCCTTTGACGGCTTCCGCATCACCTACACGCTCGATTATCCGTATCCGGGCCTCAGGGCCCAGACCGTTTCGCTGGACCTCACGCCGCGGACTTTTTTGGACGCGGTGGCGCCGGCCAGGACTTTTTGCGCGCGCGAAGAAGCGGACCGTTTGCGGGAGCAGGGCTTCGGCAAGGGCGCGACCACGGACAACACGCTCGTGATGACCGCTGACGGCCCGCTGAACAACCGCCTGCGTTTCGACGACGAATGCGCGCGGCACAAGATCCTTGATATGGTCGGCGACCTGAGCCTTCTCGGCGCCGACGTCCGGGCGCACGTGGTCGCGGTCCGCAGCGGACACGCGCTCAATCACCGTTTGCGCGAGGCGCTCCGGGAAGCCGCCTCCGCATCCTAAAATAAGGAAAAGCCTTCATGAACCTTCCGATGGACGCCGCCGCCATAAAGAACGTCATCCCGCACCGCGAGCCCTTCCTGCTCGTGGACCGGATCACGGAGCTCGAGACGCACCGGGTGGTCGGCTGGAAGAAGGTCCGTCCGGACGAGTATTACCTGGCGGGACATTTCCCGGGGAACCCGATCATGCCGGGCGTGCTCATGCTCGAGGCGCTCGCTCAGACCATGGGCGTCATGGTCCTCATCCGGCCCGAACACCACGGCAAGCTCGGTTACTTCGCCTCGATCAACGACGCGCGCTTTCGTGAGCTGGTCCGTCCGGGCGACGAGCTCAAGCTCGAGGTCGTCCACGTGAAGGAAAAGACCCGTTTCTACATCGCCCACGGCAAGGCGACCGTGAACGATAAGTTGGCCTGTGAAGCGGAGCTGATGCTCTTCCTGGCCCAATGACCTCATGATCCCTTCCATCCATCCCACAGCGATCGTGAGCCCCAAGGCGGTGCTGGCCGCCGGCGTGACCGTCGGCCCCTACGCGGTCATCGGCGACGGGGTCCGCGCCGGCCGGGGCACGCGCATCGGCGCTCACGCGATCGTCGAGGGCGACACGCTCATCGGCGAGGACAACGAGATCTGCGCCGGATGTGTGATCGGCGCGGACTCCCAGATCAAGGCGGCCCACGGCGCCGGCGGGGTCCGCATCGGGAACGGCAACGTCTTCCGTGAGTACGCGACCGTCCATGCGGCCGGGACGGCCGGCGCCGCGACCGTGATCGGCAACCGCAACTACATCATGTCCGGGGTCCATGTCGCGCACGATTGCCGGCTCGACAACGACATCATCATCGCCAACGGCACACAGCTCTCAGGCCACGTGGAGGTCTGCAACAACGCTTTTATCAGCGGCCTCGCCGGCGTCCACCAATTCGTCCGGATCGGGGAATTCGCGATGGTCGGAGGGCTCACCAAGCTCGTGACCGATGTGATCCCGTTCGCGCTTTGCGACGGGAACCCCGCCGAGGTCCGGGGCGTGAATTCCGTCGGAATGCGCCGCGCCAAGTTCACGAACGACCAGATCCGCGCCGTCAAAGAGGCGGTGCAGGAGCTTTATTTTTCCAGGACGCTCCGGCCCGCCGCGCTCAAGAAGCTCGAGGCGTCTGCCGGGTCATCGGCCGAGGTGCGCCGCATCGTCGAATTCATCTCCGCGTCCAAGCGGGGGATCGCTCCCAGGGCGAGAACGGTCGAAGCGTGATCTGGAACCGCGCCGCCGCCGTCCGGCAAGGCGAGCCTGTGGTCCTGGTCGCGGGGCAGGGGGAATTCGCGGTCCGCGTCGCGGAGGAGCTCAAGCGCGCGGGCGCGGAGCTCATGGTGCTCAGCGTCGAGCGCGAAACGTTCGCCGAGTTCACGCCGTTCGCCAAGCAGGTCCTGGACGTCAAGGTGGCCGAAGGCGCGAAGGCGCTCGAAGCGGTCAAAAAAGCCGGCATCCGCAAAGTGGTCCTCGTCGGCAAGATCGTCAAACGCCGGATCTACGACCCCGGCTTTGCGCCTGACGCGGTGAGCGGTCAGGTCCTCAAGTCCGCCGGCCGCGAGAAGGGTGATGACCGGATCCTCAAGGCGCTCGCGTTTTTTCTCAAGGCCAACGGCATCACCGTCTTTGGGGTCCACGAGCTGATCCCGGAGTGGGTCGCGCCCGGCCGCGTCCTGTCCCGCCGCCAGCCGGACGCCGCTATCCTGGACGACCTGAAGCTGGGGCTGCGGCAGGCGCGCGCGATCGGTCTCTTGGACATCGGTCAGGCGGTCGCCGTCAAGAACGGGACCGTGATCGCGGTGGAGGGGATCGAAGGAACGGACGCCATGATCGACCGGGTCGGCTCGCTCGGCATCCGGGACGCGGTCCTGGTCAAGGCGGCCAAGCCTCAACAGGACCTGCGGTTCGACATGCCGCTCGTCGGGGCTGAAACGCTCGAACGCGCCCACCGCGCCGGCTTCGCGGCCGTGGGTGTGGAAAAAGGCAGGACACTTCTCGCCGATGCGGGTAAAATGACTTCTTTGGCGGATCGCCTCGAACTGGTCCTAACGGGAGTGTGATGGATGAACGCTAAGATCCTGCTCATTTCGGATTCTGACGACCTGAAGGCGCTCGCGCTGGCGCTCAAGGATTCGCCGCATTTTGTGAGCCGCCACGCCTCGGTCAAAGAGATCGGGACCGAGCTCGCCTCCAAGGCCAAGCCGGACCTTCTCGTCCTCTCGGCCCCCGCCTCGGGCCTCACCCAAGCCTGCGAGCGCATCAAGATGGAAAAGCAGCTGGCCGACCTCCCGCTCTTCGCCGTGCTCGACGTCAAGGAGCTCGCGCACCCTTCCTTCCAGGCCCCCGGGGGCGTTTATGACGTTTTCACCA
>CAZHID010000162.1:0-3757 GCA_964532445.1 uncultured Planctomycetia bacterium
GCGACACGCCCGAGCACTTCGCCGAGTTCCAGGCGCGCGAGAACACGCGCTGGGCCGTCTCGCCCCTTCCGCCGCCGATATCTACATTCTCGAGGCGGCCGACGGCGACAGCTCCCGTGTGATCGGGTATCTGGGTTCGCGGCGCCGGACGACGCCCGACCGTGCGTTGAACGCCGAGGAGGTCCGCCGGTACGAAGGTCTCAAGCTGGCCGAAAAAGTCGGAACGGGCGAGGGCGAACGGGAGATCATCCATATCTACCGGCCCGAGCTGGATCCCAACCGCAAGCCCTGGCTGCCGTGGGCGGCCTCGGGCTCGATCACCGGGTTCGCGTTCTTGTTGGCCTACTTTTTGTGGGCGGCGATCCACCGGGCACGGATCGTCTCGGACCTGGTCCAGCAAAGGACCGCCGAACTCGAAAAAGCCAATCAGACCCTGGAAGAAGAGATCCGTCAGCGCCGGATCACCGAGGCCAAGTTCGATGAGCAGAAGCGTTTCCTGGAAAAAGCGAACGCGGAGCTGGACAGCTTCGTTTACACCGCCAGCCATGATCTGCGCGCGCCGCTGCGCGCGATCGCGTCCTTTGCCGCTTTCCTAAAGGAGGACTGCGGCCCCCAGCTGGACGCGCGCGGCCAGGACCATCTTGAGGAGATCCGCAAAGGCGCTCTGCGGATGAACCAGTTGATCGACGACCTCCTCACCTTATCGCGTATCTCGCGCGTCAGGAACCCTTTCGCTCCCGCCTCCGTCGGCGACATGGTCCGTGACGTGCTGGAACGCATCCGTTTTGATGTGCAGTCGGCGGGCGCGCGGATCGTGACCGCTCCGGACCTGCCCGTGATCCTGTGCGACCGCGTCAAGCTGACCGAAGTATTTTTGAATCTGATCACGAACGCGGTAAAATTTTCTTCCAAGAACGCGGTGGAGAACGGCAGGACGCCGTCCGGCGAGACCCCTCAAGTGGAGATCGGCTGGAAGGACCGCGGGGACCGCTGGGAGTTCTGGGTGAAGGACAACGGGATCGGTATCGAGCCCAAATACCATGATCAAATATTCGGCATCTTCAAACGTCTGCATCCAAGCGAATCGTACGAAGGCACGGGGGTGGGATTGAGCATCGTTAAGCGGGTTGTGGACGACCACGGCGGCCGCGTCTGGGTCGAGTCGGAATCGGGGAAAGGGTCCGTGTTCCGCGTGATCCTGCCGAAGGTCCCCGGAGTGAGGGTCCCATGACGGCGGGCGTACCGGCCTCGGGCAGGCCGCTGGTCATCCTGCTCGCTGAGGACAGCGACGCGGACGCGAAGATCGCTCTCAGAGCGTTCAACGCCGCGGCGCGGCCGAGTGTGATCCATGCGGTCCGGGACGGGCAGGAGGCGCTTGATTATCTTTACGGCCGGGGTATGTATTCCAACCGGACGGAATACGCCAAGCCCGATCTGCTGCTGCTCGATCTCAATATGCCGCGAGTGGACGGGTTCGCGGTCATTGACGCGCTGAAGAAGGACCCCGCGATGCGGGAGGTCCCGATCATCATCATGACGACCTCGCGCCACGCCGGCGACGTGCTGCGCGCCTATCAGGCCGGCGCCGCCAGTTACATCCCCAAGCCCGCCGATTACGTCGAATTCGCCAGATCGGTCGATCAATTTTGCGCTTACTGGAACGACGTGAGCCTCTTGCCGGGGAGGGCGGAATGAACCGTCCTCCGGTGATCCTCCTGATCGATGACAACGACCAGGACCGCAAGATCATGACGCGGCTTCTTCTTAAGAGCGGGCGCGGGGAGCCGATCGAGGCGCGGACCGCGCGGGAGGCGGAAGCCGCCGCCGCGGCGCACGCGATCGACGTCGCGATCGTGGACACGGTCCTGCCGGATGCCCAGGGATTCGAGGTCTGCGCCCGCGTTCGCGCGCTGCGCCCGTCCGCGAAGATCATCATGATCACCGGGCTCATCGACGCGCTCGACGCGGGCCGGGCGCGCAGGGCCGGAGCGGACGATTACGTGGTCAAGACCTCCGACGGCGCGCCGCTCCTGGAAGCGCTGGCCGCCGCGCTCGGGGACGGCCGATGACCACCCGGGACCTCGACCGCCTGATCGAGGAGCACCGGCGCCTCGTTGAGGAGAACTTCGTCTTGCGCCGCGAAATGGAGGATGTGCGGTGGGCAGCAGAAAAAACGAACCAGGGCGTGAAGCATCTCTATCGCGAGCTCGAACACCAGAATCGCGAGCTCAAAAAACTCGATTCCCTCAAATCTGAATTCATCTCCACGGTCTCCCACGAGCTGCGCACGCCGTTGGCGATCATCCGCGAGGCCGTTGCGCAGATCGCCGACGGCGTCCACGGGCCGGTCGCGGAGGGTCAGGCGCAGACGCTCGGCCTGGCGCTCAAAGGCGCGGACCGGCTGACGCGGCTGGTCACCGACCTGCTTGACCTGTCAAAGATCGAGTCGGGCAAATTTCGCTTGAAGCTCGAGCCGGCGGACCTGGCGCTCTGCGCCCGCGACGCGGTCCAGAATCTCCTGCCCGCCGCGCGCCGTAAGAAGCTCGATCTCACGGTCACCGCGCCCGCGGCGCTTGTCACCTACGCCGACCGCGACAAGGTCGATCAGATCCTGACCAACCTCCTTTCGAACGCGATCAAATTCACGGAGTCCGGTCACGTGTCGTTGACCCTGGCCGCTGACGGCGGCCGGGCCCGTATCACGGTCGAGGATACGGGCATTGGGATCTCAGAAACCGACCTGCCGAGGGTTTTTTCCAAGTTCGAACAGTTCAGCCGTCAGCGTTCTGCCGGAGAAAAAGGCGCCGGTCTCGGGCTGGCGATCTGCAAGGGTCTCGCGGAGATGCACGGCGGCGCCATTTCGGTCGAGAGCCGGTTGGGCTCCGGAAGCCGGTTTGAGGTCCGTATCCCGCTCCGTGACGCCCGCGCGGCGGCTGAGGACCTGTGGCAGCGTCTCAGGGAACGTTCCTTCGCGCGCGGATCCTCCGCGGCGATGCTGGAAGTGAGGCTCAAAGGCCCGGACGCCGCGAGCGTTCTTTTGGGATCGGAAACAGCGGTCCGCGACTGCCTCAGGCGCCAGGAAGATGATCTGATCACAGGAGACGGACGGTTCTGGGTCCTGCTGCCTGACACGGACCGCGCGGCCGCGGCCGCGGTGAAGGAGCGTATCCGGGAGCGCGTGGACACTTTTGTCAAATATCGCTGGGACGGCCGCTGTCAGGGGTTTTATGAGCTGACGGTCGGTGATCCGGCGGCCGGGGGAGGCGCGTCGTGACGGAGACGGGAACGCCTGAGCCGGTCCTGGTCCTGATGATCGAGGATGATACGGATTACGCGATGGTCCTCCAGAGCCGTTTGCGGAGCGACGTGAAGTACCGCTTCAGCCCGGTCCACGTGCACACGCTGGAGGAGGGGCTGCGGGAACTCGGGACGCGCCAGGTGGACCTGGTCCTTTTGGACCTCCACCTGCCGGACAGCCAGGGGATGGAGGCTTTTTCGCGGGTCCGGGCGCGTTCGCCGCTGGTGCCGGTTGTGATCCTCTCGGGAATGGATGACGAAACGGTCGCGCTCGACGCGCTCAAGGCCGGCGCTCAGGACTACATCATCAAGGGACAGGTGGACGGCAAGTTCCTGACCCGCATCCTCAATTACAACCTTGAGCGCAGCCGATTGCAGATGGAGCTTCAACGGTTGTCGCTGGTCGATCCGTTGACGGGTTTGTACAACCGCCGAGGCTTCACAACGCTGGCGGCCCAGC
>CAZHID010000163.1:0-2102 GCA_964532445.1 uncultured Planctomycetia bacterium
TGAACGCGGCCGGGTCCTTGTCCCGCAGCATCCCCACCGCCAGCCGCACGGGTGTGCCGCGGACGTGCTGGCGCCCGCCGGCGGGGGGCGCGGCGGCGCGCTCGGGGTGGGGCGCGCCGGTGAGGCGCCACGCCGGGGTCCCGTCGAGGCGCTCCATGCGGACCGGCACCCGTACGCCCAAAAGACCGCGGCGGACCGCCTCGTCGGGCATCTCGCGTCCGGTCTTTTCGCCGAAGGCGAAGGCCGCCATGACCGCCAGCCGCGCGTTGCGGACCTGATGGTCGCCCAAAAGCCCCAACCTCAAAGGCCCGTACTCGACGGCGCCGCTCAAGAGCGAAAATTCCTGATGGTCCCGCGCCGAATCCCCGAGATGGATGCTCCAGCGGTCCGCGTCGATCTTCCGCGCGCCAGTGTCCTCCGCGTGCCGCCACAGCGCGGTCGTCGCGTCCAACGGCTGGCGCTCCAGGATGACGTACTGACCGGACCGCATGACGCCGGCTTTTTCGCGCGCGATCTCCGGAAGCGAGGTCCCGAGCACCCGTTGATGTTCAAGTCCCAATTGGGTGATGACCGCCACCTGGGCATCGCACACGTTCACCGCGTCGAATGTGCCGCCAAGACCGACTTCAAGCACCACCGCGTCGAGACGCGAAGCCGCGAAGTGCAAAAAAGCCGCCGCCGTCATCACCTCGAAGTAGGTCGCCGTTTCGCCGTTGGCGCAGGGACGTTCGAATTCGGCGCCGAAGCGCGTGATGATCGCGGCGGCCTCCGCGTCGGTGATCTCCTGACCATGGGCGATGATCCGCTCGTTCCAGCGGACGATGTGGGGAGAGGTGTAGAGCCCGGTCCGCAGGCCGGCGGCGCCGAGGATCGAAGCGGTCAGGTGTGCCGTGGAGCCCTTGCCCTTGGAACCGGCGATGATGATGACCGGCGGAAGCGCGCGGTGCGGGTCACCGACGCGGGAAAGCAGTTCGCGGATCCGGTCGAGCGTGCGCGCCTGATGGAAGTCGCCCGTCCGCTCGAGGTTCCTGAACCGGCTGAAAAATGCTTCGGGATCCAAGCGTACTCTCGAGGGGTAAAAAGCCGGGTTCTAGTGCGAAAAATTCCGGATGCCGGTCATCACCATCGCGATACCCGCCTTGTCGCAGGCCTTGATGACTTCCGCGTCCTGGATCGACCCGCCGGGCTGGATGATGGCCTTGATGCCGTGTTTCGCCGCCAGCTGGATCGAATCGGGTTTGGGAAAGAAGCCGTCTGACGCGAGCACGCCGCCGCGGATGCGCTTGCCGGCCTTGCGGAACGCGGTGAGCGCCGAATCCACTCGGGAGGGCTGGCCCATGCCGATGCCGTACGCGACGCCGCCCTTCATGAGGACGATCGCGTTGGACTTCACGAAGCGCGTGAGCCGGAACGCGGCGAGCAATTCATCGATCTGCTTGGCGGTGGGTTTCTTACGCGTGACGAGCTTGAGTTCCTCGCGCGCGGCGTCGCGGCGGGCCAGGTCCTGCGTGAGGAGACCGCCGGTGATGCGTTTGAAGTCGCGTTCAGCGCCGGGGGCCTGACGGCCGATCTCGACAACGCGCAGGTTCTTCTTGGTCTTGAAGACCTCGATCGCCGCCGCGTCGTACGCGGGCGCGATCACGCACTCGAGGAAGCCGGCCGCGATCACGGTCTTGGCGGTCTTGGCGTCCACTTTGCGGTTCAAGCCGACGATGCCGCCGAACGCGGAAAGCGGGTCGCACGCGAACGCCTGCTTAAAGGCCTTGCCGAGGTCCGCGTTGAGCGCGAAGCCGCACGGGTTGTTGTGCTTCACGACCGTCGCGGCGGGCGCGTCATAGGCGCTCACCAGCGCCCAGGTGGCTTCGAGGTCGAGGTAGTTGTTGTAAGAAAGTTCCTTGCCGCCATGCACCTTGGCATCGGCCAGACCCTTGGGTCCGGACGCGGAGCGGTACAGCGCCGCCTTTTGGTGCGGGTTCTCGCCGTAGCGGAGGTCACCGACTTTTTCGTACTTGAGACAGATCTCGGACGCCGTCAGGGCGCCGTCCGAAGCGCTCGGGTCTGACGAACCTTGAGCCGAGGACACGCCGCCGGCGAAATACCGC
>CAZHID010000163.1:2114-3727 GCA_964532445.1 uncultured Planctomycetia bacterium
GGTCGCACACGGCGGCGACGGAGTCGTGGTTCTTGGCGGCGGCGCGGAGCATCGTGGGTCCGCCGATGTCGATCATTTCGATGATCTTTTCGGGGTCCTGCGTGGACGCGAGGGTTTTTTCAAAAGGATAGAGGCTCACTACGACGAGGTCGATGAGACCGATGCCGTGCTCTTTGGCGCTGGCGAGGTGTGCGGGGCGATCACGACGAGCTAGGATTCCGCCGTGGACGCCGGGATGCAGCGTCTTGAGCCGCCCGTCCATCATCTCCGGAAAATGCGTGACCTCCTGGACCTCGGTGACCGTGACGCCGCCTTCGCGCAGGACCTGGGCCGTCGAACCGGTGGAAATGATCCGGATGCCGTGCTTCGCGAGCCCCTTGGCGAACGGCACGAGCCCCGTTTTGTCATACACGCTGATGAGCGCCGCACGAACCTTGACCAGACCGTGTCCCATTTTTGCTCCTTAGATGGAAGTTGTCGTAAAAACTTTACGGATGAAAAAGTAAAAAGCCGTCCGCCGTGCCGATTCAGCGGCCGCGGACCAGGTCCAGGTACGCCGCCCGAAGCCTCGAGGCCCAGGGGCCGGGCGCGCCCGCGGCGATCCGCCGCCGGTCGACCTCGACCACCGGCAGGACCTCGACCGCCGCGTTCGTCAAAAAAACCTCGTCCGCGTTGTAAATGTCATGCCGCGTGAACGGCGTTTCGCGGACGCTCAAGCCCAAGCCCCGCGCGGCTTCGAGCGCTGTCCGGCGCGTGACGCCCAACAAGATACCGCACGCGCCAGGTGGTGTCCATATCGTGCCGTCCTTCAGCACCAGCAGGTTCGCGACGGACGTCTCGGACACGGTCCCGGCTTCCGTCAAAAAAAGCGGGTCGAGACCCGCGGGCCGCTTCCCGGGCGCCGCGGCGGCCGAAGCGGCGGCCGGACCCGACAAAAGCCCCGTGAGCGCGTTCGCGTAGTCGTTCCCCTTCACCTGGGACGCCGTCTCGCGCGGACCTGATCGGCGGACCGCCGCGGTCACGACCGCAACGCCGTGCGCGTACCACTCCGCCGGACAGCCGTCGAACGGCCGGACCAGACAACTCATGACCGCCGCGCGTCCCGGGGCCGGCGCATGGACCGCCAGGCGCGCGATCGCTTCGCGCATCTTTGACGCCGCGACCGCTTCGCGCAGGCGCGACACGATCACCGCGCGCGAAGGCAGCGGCAGCCCTAGCGTCTTCGCCGACGCCAGGAGGCGGGACACGTGCGCGTCCTCACCCGCGGCGGCGCCTCCGTAGACACGGAGCGTCTCGAACACACCGGGCCCGTCAAGCAGCGCGGCGGGCAAGCCTGCGGACGCGGACCGTGCGCTTCTAGCGGACTGCGGGGCGGCCGAGCCCCAGGCAATCCAAAAAGGCGGCCGCTTTGTGGAGCGTTTCTTCATATTCCTTCCGGGGATCCGAGTCCGCGACAATGCCGGCACCGGCCTGCAGCCAGGCCTTCCGTCCGCGCGTCCAAAGGGTTCGGATCACGATGTTCAGGTCACAGTTGCCGTCGAAGCCCACGTAGCCGAGAGAGCCGGTGTAGGGGCCGCGCGTGACCGGCTCGAGTTCGTCGATGATCTCCATCG
>CAZHID010000164.1:0-2750 GCA_964532445.1 uncultured Planctomycetia bacterium
AAGGCACACGAGGTGCCTCTTCCCGTCCGTGAGGTACCTCACCTCAGGGAGCCTTGCCGGTGAACACCGTGTTCATCCGCTCCTCGGAGGGCGTCGGCATCTTCGCGCCGCCCGGGAGCCTCACGTTGTGGAACGTGAGCGGGTAGCGGTAGAAGCGCGTATTGAACGAGTTGACCACGAACACGACGGAGTTCTGGGCGTCGAAGGACGAGCCGTCCGCAAACGTGACCCGGATGGTACCGGTCAGGCCGCGGAGGTCGACCTCCTCGGAGACGACGGACGCGGAGACGAAGTTGCCCTTGGCCTCGATGATGGACGCGAGCTTCTTGAGGTTCTTGACGACGAACGAGTCGCGGATCTCCTTGGCGTCCTCGTCGGCCTTCCTGGCGAGCGCGGCCCTGGCCTCCGATTCCGGGAGGCTCTCGACCCCGGCGATCAGCCCGGCGGAGATCGAGTCCATCTGTCCCTTGCGGCCGGACGTCGCCAGGTAGGTCTGCTTGTCCGTGAAGTGCCAGTAGACCGAGTAGGTGTCGCTATAGACCTCCGGGTTGAAGCGCCAGGGCTTGTTGAGCGTCTTGTCGGCCTCGGCCGCGGTCCGCGCCCGGACGAAGCCGTCGTAGAGCCGGTTGTTGTAGGTGGTGAAGTTCTTCACGAGCTCCTGGTAAGCGCGGTCGGCGATCCCCTCGAGGATCTTCTGCACCTGGGCGACCGCGTCGCTGGACGGCGGCGGGGGCACGAAGCGCTCGCGGCGCTTCTCCTCGTCGGTCTTCGGGACGCGCTTGACGACCTTGCCCTTGAGGTCGGCCATGACCTCGGCGAGGGGAGCGACCTCCCGGAGGAACGGGACGTAGAGGTCGACGATCGGGTCCCGGCTCTTGATCTTCTCGACGCGCTTCATGATCCCGGGGAGCTTGAAGAGCGTGATGTCGTAGTTGGAGAGGTCGAGAAACTCCAGGTCCTTCGGTATCGGGTTCCCGGCCTCGTTGCGGCGCCATGTGCTGGCGATGTCGTAGTTCTGGATCTTCGAGAACGCGAAGTCGAACGCCCGGTTCAGGGAGTCCTTGGCCTCGTTGTAGCGGGGGTTGAAGATCTCGCCGGCCTCGAGGCCCTTGTTGATCTCCTCGAGCGCGGCGGTCAACCACCTGGCGCGCTGCTCGCCGAGCTTGGACATGAGGATGGGGAAGTCCTCGGCGTAGAGCTTCTTGGCGGCCTCGACGAGCCTCTTCCGGATGTCGTTCATGCAGGAATTTAACCTCCGCCCCAGCCGCTCGGAAGATGGTATACGGATCTCACAGTGATGTAAACGCGGAAGTGGTGGGCGCGGCAGGAATCGAACCTGCGACCAGACTGTTATGAGCAGCCAGCTCTGCCATTGAGCTACGCGCCCATTTCCTACCGGTTGTTCCTCCAGTAGGCGCCGTTGGTCGCCGAATCGAAGGCCTCGGCCGCGTCCGATCCGGTCGGGTACGGGTTCTTCGGCCACCTTCCGCGGTGGTCCCAATGGCAGGCCTCTCCCGCGGCCCAATCGGTGAGTGCATCCCTCTCGTGGTCCTGGACGCTCCACACGTCTTCGATCGGGACGGGTCCCTCGACCGGATCCCTGGGGAACAGCTCACCGAGCTGCCTGAGGATCTCGTCGTAGACCATGTCGCCCGCGAACCTCAGCCGGGCGATCGGGGTGTCCAGGAAGCCCCTCACGTTGAGGAGGCACTCGCCCATCATCCTGGTCCGCATCGCGGCCTCACGCACCGGGTCCTTCATCCGAGCGCCTCCTGGATGCGCTGCCGGAGCAGTCCCACCGGGTACAGCTCCGGTCCTCCGAAGATCCCTTTGGTCGCGGCGCGGTCGATGACCTGGATCATCAGGATCAGGTCAGCGGCCTTGAGCGTCACATCGCGCTCTTTGGGGTCTTGGTGCGCTTGGGCTTGGCCGGCTTCGGCTCCCGGAGCTTCCACTCCCCGTCCGTCGTCCATTGGTTGGATTCCTCCTTGTACTTGCCCGGCATCGCCGGGAAGCTGGTGGTCCCGGCCGGGTAGATCGTTGCGATGAGGGCCTGACGGATGCCCTTCACGGCGTACAGAAGTAGCTTGCGGTCGAAGGGCTTCCTGACGAGCATCGACGGTGAATGGAAGAGAAGATCGGCGATCCCCTTTGCGGTCTCGATGTCCGGGGCGTCGGTGCTATACCCGGGATCATTACGAGAGATCCTCATGTCGACGAGGGTCAAACGGTCCGGGTCTGCGAACAGATCCCGCATGTACTCCTGCTCGTCCGAGGCGAACGCTCGATTGATCGGCGGATGAGGAGTCTCAGTCTCGGGCACGGTCACCCTCTTGGGTTTCATGGCGCAATTTCTCCAGGGTCAGGCCGAATGACCCGAGCGCGCGCTCGAGGTCCTCAAGCTCGCGATCCGCATTCCCAACCGCGAGCCCGACGTCATCGGCCATCTGAATCAACCTTAGGTAGGCGAGGGTGCCCATGATCTTCTTCAGCCGGGCGTGCAGCGCAATGCTGTAGCCGACGACCGGGATCGCGGCATCGATGATCCGATTCTGGTTTCGGTACGTGTCCATGACGGTCCTCCATCATCGTGGACACAGTATCATAGGATCACGCGGTTGGGAACACCTCGTTGAACGCGTCTTCCCAGGTCCCCTTGGTCGCTCCCTTGGAGTACCCGGTCTCGCGGCTCTCGAAGAAGTTGCTCTTCGTCGCGCCGACCAGGGCATCGATCCACGTCAGGGGATGGG
>CAZHID010000164.1:2760-3680 GCA_964532445.1 uncultured Planctomycetia bacterium
CCGCTTCCACCGCCGGACGCGAGAGCACGATGCGGTTGATGTCGCCGCGCTCGAGCAGCGTCGCGGCATGGGCGACGGCGAGGTAGGTCTTGCCGGTACCGGCCGGGCCGACGCCGAAGATCAGCTCCGCCCGGTCCATGGCCCGCATGTAGGCATCCTGCGCCGGGGTACGGGCAACGATCGTCGCCTTGCGCGTCGCGATCTGCGCCATGCGCACCCGCCCCTTCTTTTCCAGCGTGGGCAGGGTGAGCTGGCTGTCCTCGGTCTCGACCATGCGCTCGGCGATCGCGTAGATCTCCCGCTTGAGCTCGTCGTCCCAGATCTCCTTGTTCTCCTTGATGTACGTCCTGAAGAGCTTGGTGATCCCCTCGCTGTGGAGGTTCTCGTCGCGCATCGACCACTCGATGACCTTGCCCATGCCGTTCATCTTGTTGAACCGCGTGAAGTTGATCAGGATGGCGAACGACGCGAAGAGCTGCACGCCCTCGACGAACCCGCCGAATCCGGCGAGCGTCTTGGCGACCTCGCGCGGGTTGTCGACGGAGAAGGTCTCGAACAGGTCGTGCTTGTCCTTCATCGCCTTGTACCGCATGAACTTGCTGTACTCGACCTCGGGAAGACCGAGCGTGTCCAGAAGCAGCGAGTACGCGTGGACGTGGACGCCCTCGATCGCGGCGAATGCCGACAGCATCATCTGGATCTCCGGCGGCTTGAAGATCTGGCTGTAGCGCGTCATGTAGTTGTCGGCGACCTCGATGTCGCCTTGCGTGAAAAAGCGGAAGATGTGCGTGATGAGGTTCTTCTCCTCCTTGGTCAGCTTGCGCTGCCAGTCGCGGACGTCCTCACCGAGGGGGATCTCCGTGGGGATCCAATGGACCTGATGCTGCTTCTCGAAGAACTCAAAAGCCCAAGGAAATTCG
>CAZHID010000165.1:0-3636 GCA_964532445.1 uncultured Planctomycetia bacterium
AGCCCTGCGAAGAGCCCCCTCCTCCCCAGCACCCTTCAAGCCTCGTCTCTCCGTTCATCAATTCTTCTCGCTCTCAAAGATAACAAACGACCGTTCTTTTATTGAACGAGTCCGTGCGAAATAACTAATCGTATTCCCGTTTGGTTGCCGGAGGGTGGGGTGTGTTTGCGCGGGACTTTTTGTCCGAGGAGGCGTCCCCGCCGACGAGGACAAAGGAGCGAGCGCGCCTTGTCATTGACGGCGCGCGAGCGGCTCCGTCCCGAGCAGACACACCCCACCCTCCGGCAAGAGCGGGGGATCAGGACAGGTTATTTGGACGCGGGGGAGGATTCGTACTTGGAGGGGAAGAGCTTGGCCAACGCTTCGGGGTTGACCGTGAGCTGGTTCTGCAGCGCCTGGAGCGCTTTGCCGAAAACTTCCATCTCGTGACGGAGCTTGAGGCCCCGCTCGAGTTCTTCGCGCTTGGAGTCGAAGAGTGAGGCGTCCGGCTCGGTCTGGGAGGTCACGCGGAACAGGACCAGGCCGTTGGAAGTGGGGAGCGGCTCTGAGGCTTCACCGGCTTTGAGTTCAGAGAGCGCCTGGCCGATGCGGGCGAGCTTGCCGACTTTTTCGATGTAATCGCCGGGCTTGTAAGCGGAAGTCTTGAACGGCTCGAGCTTGGCGGCCGCGACGGCGGAGGACCAGCCGGATTTTTTCACTTCGTCTGAAAAAGCGGAAGCCTCGTCGATCACGGCGCGGAAGGTCTTTTCCTGGCCGACGAGGTCGGTGAGGATGTTCTTGGCGTCGTCGTAGTTCATGGGTGTCTGAGGCTTGTGTTCGACGAGTTCGAAGCGGTAGCGCTTTCCGTCGTGTTCGAGCCAGCCGGTGCGCTCACCCGCGTTCTTGAGCGCGAATACGGCCTCGGTGAGCGCGGGGGCTGAGCCGATGCCCGTGATGGGCTCTTCCCTTGCGAAGAACGGGGTGCGGACCGCGGAGGTCTGCCACAGGCCGGCTTCTCCGGCTTCGCCGGGCTCAGCGGCCGCGGCGTCAAGCGTCAGATATTTGACGGAGACGGATTCCTGGGAGAGCAGACGGCCGGACAGACGGTTGTACATGGACTGGAGCTCTTCCTCGGTCGCGGCTTCTGGAGCGGCGACACTGTCCTTGGCGAAGATCACGTATTCCAGATCGCGGGGACCGTAAAGAAGTTCGAAGCTTTCCTTGAGCTCGGCTTCGGCCGGCGCGTAGGTGCCGCGGATCTTGTCGCGGTAGCGCTGGAGGACCAGGTACTCGCGGGATTCCTCTTCGAACGTCTTGGGGTCCATCTTGAGATAGCGTTCGACGACCAGCTGGTAACGCTCCTTGGAGAACTTACCTTCTTCCTGAAAAACCTGCTGCTCCTGGATCCACGCGATGACCTCAGCGTCCGTGACCTTGATCCCGGCTTCCTTCGCGGCGTCCACGAGCAGGATGCGCTGCCAGGCGAGCGCTTCGAAGTCGACGGACCCAGCCATCTGGGACAGGTCCGCGCCGCCGAAGACTTCCAGTTCACGGCGCATCGCTTCGAAGTTGCGGATGAACTCCTGGACCTTGATCTTGCGGCCGCCGATCGAACCGGCGGTGCCGTTCATGCCGGAGGGGTCGGTCGTGGTGCTTAAGAACACGAATCCCGGGATGACCAGGATGCAGAGCGCGATGAAGAGACCGCGCTGGATGGGTTTCTTGCGGAGGAGGCTTAACATGGTCGCGCATTATATCATAGGGCGGTCAATTACAGCTTTAACAGTTCATAGCAAAAGTAAGCACGTTTGACGGGAATGGTGACGCATGGTATACTCCGCTTCGAAAGTCGCCGTCAGAACGTCTCGTCGAACTTTCCTAACTTATTCATTTTCAATAAGTTATGAACTTTTAGGGCGCGAGCCCTAGAGGGATTTTTTGTCGTAACGGGTCCGAACAACTTTTTTCTAAATCGAAGACAAGGCAATTTCATGGCCACCAAATCTGTTCCGGCCTCCGCGCTCAAGCTCAAATTCGGGCTTCCCAAAGGGAGCCTGCAGGATTCCACGTTCAAGATGCTCGAAAAAGCGGGCTTCCAGGTCTCCGTCTCGTCCCGCTCCTACTTTCCTTATATGGACGACGCTGAGCTGGACCCCGTCCTCATCCGCGCCCAGGAAATGTCCCGTTACGTCGAGCAGGGCGCGCTGGACTGCGGCATCACCGGCGAGGACTGGATCCTCGAGAACAAGTCGGACGTCATCCGCGTGGCCGAGCTCATGTACGCCAAGACCGGCCGCAACCGCGTCCGCTGGGTGCTCGCGGTGCCCAATCAGTCCAATATCCATAAGCCGGCCGACCTCAAAGGCAAGCGCATCGCCACGGAGCTCAAGGGCTTCACGGAGCAATATTTCAAAGAGCGCAAGATCCCGGTGGATGTCGAATTCAGCTGGGGCGCGACCGAGGTGAAGGTCGGTTCCGGGCTCGTGGACGCGATCGTCGACATCACCGAGACGGGATCGAGCCTCAAGGCGAACAACCTTCGGATCGTCGAGACCCTGTGCTATTCGACCACGCAGTTCATCGTCAACAAGCAGGCGTGGAAAGACCCCGTCAAACGGCGTAAGATAGAGGGGATGGCCATGCTCTTCCTCGGCGCCATCCAGGCCGAGGGCAAGGTCGGATTCAAGATGAACGTCTCGAAGAAGAATTTGAAAAAAGTTCTCGGCATCCTTCCGGCGATGAAGAAACCGACCATTTCGCACCTCTCCGACAAGGATTGGTTCGGCGTGGAGACGATCTTGGACGAGCCGGTCGTGAAGCATCTCATTCCGCGGCTGAAAGAGGCCGGAGCTCAGGGGATCATTGAGTATCCCTTGAACAAAGTCATCGATTAACAGGAGGACGCTCTGATGCCCTGCGGCAGAAAGCGGAAACGGCATAAGATGGCGGTGCACAAGCGCCGCAAGCGCCGTAGACGCGACAGACATAAGAAGAGACAGCGTTAAAGAACGGGCCCGGCGTCGGTCTTCAAGCCGCCGCCGGGTCCCGCTTCGATCGAGGTGTTGATATGACAGACCGTGCGCGCAAAACGATGTTTTGGGCCGCTGCAGCGTTCGCTCTGGGAGCGTCGGCGACCTGGATCTTCAAGTCGGGTCTCGAGACCCGGCGGCTGGAAACCCGTTACGGGTTGGAGCCGCGCAGCGGCTTCGTGATCCTGGAAGCCGACCGGCGCAAATCCCGGGCGTATCTGAACTTTATGTACGGACTTATGTATCAGGAGCGCGGACAGCGGGACGAAGCGGCCGAGCGTTTCGCCGAAGCTTGTGCTCTGGACCGAGTTCTTCAACCGAGTTTTGAATCGGACGTCGATCCGAGTTAGGACACACGCCATGTCGCTTAAGAAGAACCTCAAATATTTCTGGATCCGTCACTGGAAAGTGATCGCGATGCTCCTTTTCCTTTTCCTGGCGATCGCCCTGCCTTGGGGCGTCCTGAGCCGCATCGATTCCTACCAGCGTATCTACCTCATCGCCTGGCTCTCGCTCATGCCGATCCAGACGATCATCTCGACCCTGCTCTTCATCGTGGGTCTGTACTGGCTTCACTACGGCGGCGGCTTCCAGAAGATCGGCAGTAAGAAGGTCAAGACCAGCGAGG
>CAZHID010000166.1:0-2136 GCA_964532445.1 uncultured Planctomycetia bacterium
CGACGACCTTCAATAACCTGACCAAGAACACGGCTGCCGCGGATACATTGACCTTCACTGCGGGGACGACCCAGACGGTCGCTGGGGCCTTAAATCTGCAGGGTGCTTTAGGACAGCTCCTGTCTCTGCGTTCAACGGCCAATGGGGTCCAGTGGCGGATCGATCCGCAGGCGGCAAGGACCATCAACTATCTGGACGTGAAGGACTCCAACAATATCAACGTGACAGCGATCGATGCCACGGCCGCCAACACCACGGATTCTCTGAACAATCTTGGGTGGACCTTTGGCGCGGCTTCGGGCGGGGGCTCTTCTGTTCCGGTCACGGTACTTATCCCGACCTATGTGGGCGAAATTACCGGCGCGATCTTCGTTCCCGCACCTGTGATGCTCCCGATCCCGGCCCCGTCTTCCGGAGGCGCCGCGCCGCTGCCTTCAAATCCATTTGATGGCGTGACGGGTGATTCTGTGATGCCGGCGTTCGAGCCCGCCGCATCCTTGGTCCAGGTCCCGACCCAAGCTCCGACCCAAGCTCCGATCCAAGGGCTCCCCGTGACGGACTTTTCCGGCGTTTCCGGCGAGAGCTTGATGCCGAGCGCGTCATCGGGCGGTTTGACCGGTACGACGGTGATGCCTCCCGCAGCGACGGTCCCGACTGACCGTCTTAAGGGGGGTCTGCCGGCCTCAAATACGACTCCCACCAGCCCCGCGCCTGCTGCGGTTGCGGGATCAACTTCACCCGTCAAACAAGATGCCGGGATTAAGCCTGCGGCCGCTTCAACTTCAACGCAGTCTCAAGAAGACGAGGCTGAGCCACAGCAGAAGATCGTGAACTTTTTCTCCGCGATGACGCTGACACAGTCCTTCAAGATCGTAGGAGGAGTGGAGCCGTTCGAGGAGATGTACGCAGAGATCATTATGCCGATCGAGACCTTCGAAGCCGTGACAGCTGACGGGTCCGGCGACGGCGAGGATGAAGATGAGGATGAAGGTGTGGAAGAGCCGGTGATGTCCGAAGAATTCCTCGAGATGAGCCCTGTGACCGACCCCCAGCAGCAACAGACAACGTCCGACCCTTCAGCATCCCGCCGATAGGACGTTGCTTAGCCTTAGCGTCGGATCGAAGCCAGCCGGTCGAAGGATCGGGCAAGGCTTTCGGGATCGGAAGATTTTCCCCAAATATGCTTGGCGTGAAGCTTGAGAAAAGTCCGGACATGGTCCCTGAAGAGGCGTGTCTCGGCGCTGAGTTCGCTGGACCTTAGGGCGCGGCTCCAAACCTTCAGAAGCTCAGCAGCCGGAAGCCGTTTTGATCTGATGATGCGCACCATATCGCGAATGTCCGGCTCGAGGAAGCGGGTCATTTTGCCGATGGTCCAGAATTCCGGGGCGATAAGGCGGACTTCACAACGGCCAAAGACGCGGTAGGGGACGGCGGTCCTTCTGTAGTCCAGATAAGAGACCATGGACCAGCGGCTGATATCGCCCGCATAGTTCACGGCAACGCCGGTTTGTGCGGCCGCCGTACGCACGGCGCGTTCGACCCGCTCCGGCGAGGGGTGAGGACGGGACAAAAATCGGATCTCGAAGTCGATGTCCAGGCTGGGCCGGATGTGGCCCATGAGCGACCCGCAGGCTGCGCCGGTCAGGATGATCCGGCTCGGCCGGCCGAGCTCCTGGTCAAGTGCCTTAAAAAATCGATGGATCACGCGCGGGGTCACGCCGGGACCCTCGAAGCCGCGTCGCGAATTCTCTGCACCATGCTTCGGATCGTCTCTGCCGGCCAGTCCGCCTTGATGCGGTTCCAGGCACGAAAAACGGCTTGGTCCGAAGCGTTCTTGGGCCCTCGTCCGGTGACCAGGCGCCAAGGGCCCACCCAGGTATTTTTTGAGACCCCACCACTTTTTCCTACCACTTGAGCTGCAAGGGCTTCCAGCTGTTCGCGCGTGAGATCGAGTCGTTCTTCTTGGTTCGCGGTAGGACCGACTGCTGGGAGGGGGGCTAGCAGACGATCCGGGGGGATGTTCAGCGCCGCCGCGATCCGGCGCAATGATCCGACCGTCAGGTCCCGCCGGTCCTGTTCGATGCGGCATAGACCCGCTTGCGGTGCGGCTTGATGTCGCCAACGGCCTCGTAGTCC
>CAZHID010000166.1:2146-3587 GCA_964532445.1 uncultured Planctomycetia bacterium
TCCGGCTGGGTCATTTGTGACGCGAGACGATAGTATCGGATCGATTGACCGGTGGTCATATTTAAATTATATGTCATAAAAGACATAATATCAAATAGACAACCTGACGCCGGAGGGGATCGGCATCACCGCGTCAGCGTCAAGCGATCTGGGTATTATGTTTGGATTCGAACGCGGTCACGGACGCTTCATGTTTGAGCGTCGTGCCGATGTCGTCGAGACCGCCGATGAGGCGGTCCTTGACGGCGGGGGAGATGTCGAAGCGGAACTTGAGCTCCGGCGAGGACAGGATCGTGAGGGTCTGAGCCGCCAGGTCCACGGAGGCTTGGACGCCGGGTTTGGCCGCGACGGCCGAGAAGATCTTTTCCACGTCGACCGCTGAGAGCTCGATCGTGAGCACGCCGTTCTTGGAACAGTTGTTCTTGAAGATGTCGGCAAAACCCGGGATGCGCGCGCTGCCTTGATCCATCCAGGGAGCGATGATGACGCGGTAACCATCCTGTTCGACCGCCCAGACAGCGTGCTCGCGGCTCGAGCCGCAGCCAAAGTTATTGCCCGTGACGAGGACCGACGCACCCTTAAATTCCGGCCGGTTGAGCTCGAACGCGGGGTCCGGGGTCCGGCCGTCCGCGAGGTAGCGCCAGTCAAAGAAAAGGCTGGGGCCAAAGCCGGTGCGGGCGATGGACTTGAGGAACTGCTTCGGGATGATCTGGTCAGTGTCGACGTTGGACCGCTTGAGCGGTGCGAGGATGCCGGTGTGCTGGTTGATGGGCTTCACTTTATAAGATCCCCGCTATTTCCACTTCCGGATGTCGACGAATCGGCCTTCGATCGCCGCAGCCGCGGCCATCGCCGGGCTCACCAGGTGCGTGCGGCCGCCCTTACCCTGACGGCCTTCGAAGTTGCGGTTGGACGTCGATGCGCAGCGCTCACCCACGGACAGCTGGTCCGGGTTCATCGCGAGGCACATGCTGCAGCCCGACTGGCGCCAATCACAGCCCGCATCCTTGAATATTTTGTCCAAGCCCTCAGCTTCCGCCTGTCGGAGCACGGCTTGGGAGCCGGGGACGATGAGCGTGCGCAGGCCCTTGGCGACCTTGCGACCCTTCAAATAAGACGCGGCGACGCGCAAGTCCTCGATCCGGCCGTTCGTGCAGCTGCCAATGAAAATGGTATCGATCTTCACTTCCGTCAAAGGTACACCGGCCTTAAGCCCCATGTACTCAAGGGCCTTTTCGACGTCGAGCTTGGTGTAGCCGGGGACATTGGACGGGTCGGGCACGGGCGCATCCACGTCGATGACCATGCCGGGGCTCGTGCCCCAAGTGACCTGCGGGGCGATCTGGGACGCATCGATGGTGAGTTCGCGGTCGAACTTGGCGCCGGGATCGGTCGCCAGCGCCTTCCAGCGCGCGACCGCTTCGTCGAAGGCCTTGCCCTT
>CAZHID010000167.1:0-3533 GCA_964532445.1 uncultured Planctomycetia bacterium
CCTGCCGCCGGAGATTCGGTGGCATTTGGATGTAGTCGATGTTGCGCGGCTTGCGCATTGCCGCGAACAGGCCGTCGGCGAGGTCGTTCCAGGACTGCGCTTTTCCCGTCCCTAGATTGAAGATGCCTTTGCGTGACGGGTTTTTCCAGAACCATATCACCGCGTCCACCACATCCTTCACGTAGATGAAGTCGCGCATCTGCCCGCCGTCCGCGTATTCCGGCTTGTAAGACTTGAAGAGCCGCATCCCGCCCGTGTCCCGGATCTGTTCGAACCCCTTATGAACGACGCTGCGCATCTCCGCCTTGTGATATTCGTTGGGCCCATAAACGTTAAAGTACCGAAAGCCAGTGACCTTCTCCGCCATTCCCGTTTGGATGGCCCACATGTCAAAGTCCAGTTTGGACTGGCCGTAGGGATTCAAGGGTTTAAGGCTGGGGGTGAGGGTGTCAGCGTCTGAATATCCGAACTCACCATTGCCGTAGGTCGCCGCGCTGGAGGCGTAAGAAAAATAAATATTGCGCTTCACACACCACTCGGCGAGCCGCTGGGTGTAAAGCGTGTTGTTATTGCGGAGATACTCGCGGTCCATTTCCGTGGTGCTGGAGCAGGCGCCTTGATGGAAGATCGCTTCGATCTGTCCGTCGAACACGCCGCCTTCGAGTCGGCTGATGAAGGGGGCTGAGTCGCAGTAGCTGCGGCTTTGGATCTTGGAGAGGTTGGCTTCGCGAGGAGAGCCCTTAGCCGCATGGTCCACGATCAGAAGATCCGTGCGTCCCAGTTCGTTTAACTTGCGGGCCAACACACTGCCGATAAAACCCGCGCCGCCAGTCACAACGATCATACCGCTCCTTAAATCCTTAAGAAAAAGTTAGGTGAATACTTTATTTGAGTTTTGGAACCCTCATAGTATACTCCGTTATCTATCTTTTTAAAGGTCTTTATCCCGGGCCCGAAATACGGTATAATCCGTCGTCCCTAAATTTTGAGGAATATTTCATATGGCGTACCGCTCGCTTTATAAAGACGAAGTTTTGACCGACCGCGAACGCAAGAACATGATCTTCTTGGACGTCATCCGCCGTAACGGGCCGATCGCCAAGACGGACATCGCGCGGATCACCCGCCATAATATCGTCACCGTTTCGAACTACGTCGAAAGCTACATCAAGGCCAAGCTCGTCGTTGAAAAGGGCCTGGACGTCTCCAGCGGCGGCCGCCGCCCTGAGCTCATCGAGCTTCACCACGATTGGGGATTCGCCGTCGGCGTCGACATCGGTCCCGAGCACATCATCGCCGTCGTCACGAACCTCGGCCCCCGCATCATCAAGAAGGCCAAGATCGCGCGTCCCAAGGGTCACATGGAAGTCGTGATCCAGGAAGCGATCAAGCTGACCCAGAAGCTCATTGAGTCCTCCGAAGTCGACCGCACCAAGATCAAGGGCATCGGCGTCGGCATCTCGGGCGTCATCGACAAGAACGCCGGCACCGTCCGTGACACCGATCCGGACCGCGGCGTCACCGTCGGCAACTACATTTCCGCCAAGAGCATCCTCGAAAAGGAACTCAACATCCCGGTCTCTATCGGCAACGACGCGAGCTTGGCCGCGCTGGCGGAGAAAAAGCTCTCGCTCCGCATCGACGATGAGAACATCCTTTATTTCTATGGCGACGTCGGATCGGGCATCATCACCAAGAACGACCTTTTCTGGGGCTCCAGCTGGAGCGCCGGCGAGATCCAGCTCACGATGGCCGAGCTCGCGGACCTCGACCTCCCGAAGTGGGTGGGAGATTCGCACTACTTCAAATCGCGCGGCTTGGACATGGGAATGGTTGAAGAAGTGAAGGCCTATCTCACCAAGAACCCGGACAACAAGTCGGATCTCTGGGAAATGGCCGGCAAGGACATGAACCGTGTGACCCTGCCGCTCATCCTCGAAGCCGCCAAGCGCGGTGATAAGCCTATTGTGGATGTCATCGGACCGACGGTGGACCTCTTTGGTCTCAAGGTCGCGTACCTCACCAACTTCCTGAACCCGGAAGTCGTCGTGATCGGCGGCGGCATGGAACTCGGCGGCGACTTCGTCGTCAACCGCGTCCGCCGGGTCGTGAAGAAGGTCGTGATGGAAGAAGTTTCGGGCAACGTGAAGATCATCCTGTCCCGTTTGGGCGAGGACGCCGTGGCGTTGGGCGCCGTTTCGCTGGTCATTCAGGAGCTCTTCGCGGAGGTCTAAGCATGGAAGGTTCCAAACGCCGCATCATCGATCACGCCCGCCTCTCGGACCATGAGAAGAAGAACCTCCTGATCCTCGAGACGATCCGCCGCAAAGGGCCCGTCGCCCGCGCGGACATCTCGCGCCTGGTCGACCTGAACAACGTCACGGTCACCAGCTACGTCGACCAATATTTGAAAAAAGCGGTCCTACAGGAAGCCGGCGTCCACATCTCGACCGGCGGCCGCAAGCCCACGCTCGTGGACCTCGACGCGACGCGCGCCTTCGCGATCGGTGTGGGGCTGAACGCGGTCGACTTCATCGCCGTGCTCACGAACCTCAAGGGCAAGATCATCCACAAGGTCAAGATCGAGCGCAATCCCGAGACGAACGCGCGGCCCGTCGAGACGATCCTCGCCGTGGTCGAGCTGCTCATCAAGGAATCCAACGTCGACGTGGCCAAGGTCCACGGCGTCGGCATCGGCGTTCCCGGCATCGTCAACCAGAACAACGGGACGGTGCGCTGGCCCAAGGGACTTTTGAACCAGGACATGGCGATCACCGCGTCCATCTCCAACAAGGTCTACGAAAAATTCAAGCTGCCCGCGATCCTCGACAACGACGCCAATACGGCCGTGTTCGCCGAGCAGTGGGTGTCCGAGAACGGCCTCAACGTGGATTCCGCCGCGTACCTGTATTCGGGTTCCGGCTGCGGCCTTCTGATCGACGGCCACATCTACCGCGGTCACACGGGCTCGGCGGGAGAATTCCTCTTCGACCTTTCCAAGGAAGATCCTATCGCGTGGCTCCAGGCCGCCGTCGAGACGGGGGACTGGGTGATCGACCTCGGCATCACCTATCAGGCCCGCAAGGAACTCGCCAAGCACCCCGAGTCCACGCTGAACAAGCTTTCCGGCGGTCAGCCGGCCAAGATCAATCTCGGCATGGTCACCGAGGCGGCGGAAGCCGGCGACAAATTCGCGACCGACATCCTGGTCCAGACCGGCCTCGCGCTCGGCCACAAGGCGGCGCTTCTGGTGAATCTCCTGAATCCTGAGCTCATCATCATCGGCGGCGGTGTCGAGAACGCGGGTGTCGTGCTCCTGGACGCGGTCCGTCAGCGCATCCGCGATGTCGCGATCCCCGAAGCCGCCGAAAAGACCCGGATCGTTCCGTCCCGTCTCGGCGAGGACGCGGTGCCGCTGGGCGCCGCGGCGCTCGTGATCCAAAACTACTTCATTTCGAGCTAAGCATGACGACGCTGAACTGCCTCTACTGCCAGCAGCCGTTCGAACAGAACAAATACTCCAAGCGCCAGAA
>CAZHID010000168.1:0-1140 GCA_964532445.1 uncultured Planctomycetia bacterium
AAAAAGAACCCTCTGACGCTCCCGCTGCAGTACGTGAAGGGCGTGGGGCCCATGCGGATCATTGAGCTCGAGGGGCTGGGGATCCGGTCCGTGCGGGACCTCCTGTTCCACTTTCCACGCCGGTATGAGGACCGGACCCTGACCCGGACGTCCTCTTCCGGGGCTCCGGCAGGCGTCCGGACCGAGACGGAACCTGAGGCGTCCGACGCGCCGGCGGCGCCCGAGAAGGGGCTCTTCGAGGGCCGTATCCGCGGGGTCCGGCTGATCCGGACACGCAGCGGCCCGACCATTCTCAGGCTGGAGCTCTCGACCCCTCAAGGTCCTGTGACCGCCCTTTGGTTCCGGTCTGAATACCTCCAAGAGACGTTCAAGGGCGTTCAGCGGATCGCGCTCTTCGGCCGTTTCGAGCGCAAGTCCGGCGAGGTCCAGCTCATCCACCCCGACTACGAGATCCTGAGCGACGCTCCCGACGCCAGGCGGATCCACACCGGCCGGATCGTGCCGTTCTATTCGGCGGGCGGGGACCTGACCCCGCGCGTGCTGCGGGGGATCGAGTATCAGCTCCTGACCGACGCGCTGCCGCACGTGGAAGACCCGCTACCGCCGGAGCTGCGCCAGGCCCATCAGCTCGAGAACCGGCGCTTCGCGCTCAAGAGCATCCACTTTCCCGCCGCGGAAGATGACCTGCTTCGCGCCTACCGGCGTTTCGTTTTTGACGAGTTCTTCTTCATACAACTCCTGCTCGTGATGCGGCCTCGGTCGCGCCAGCTCAAGTGTCTTTGCCTCAGCCGACTTTGGCGGCGCCGACTCAGGCGGATAAGGGTCGGTCCGACCGGCCCTTTCCTTATCAGGCTCAGCTCGACGCCTTTGCCAAGCTTCGCTCGAAGGTATTTCTTAGCCAAGATGAGCAGTCCGAGCGCGAACGCTTGCTGCGTGATTCGACTCTTTTACGGGCCGTAGGCCTGCGCCTCACGCCGCGACACTACGCCTACCTCCGGGTCGGCGAAGGGTTCCGGCGGTCAGGGCTTCACGCCCCAAGGCGACAAGAATGGCGAAAGACCTGTGCAGGCTGGTCTATCGGAGCGAGTCCCGGATCGATCACAACGACGATGCAGGGCTCGATAGGATTTTCAGAGCATC
>CAZHID010000168.1:1150-1701 GCA_964532445.1 uncultured Planctomycetia bacterium
GGGTGTGGCGGGGCGCCCGCGGGGCGGGGGCGCCGGGGGCCCGTATCCGCGGGGACGCGTATAGGGCGGCCAGCTTCACCAAGCTGCTGCCGTTCGAGCTCACCGCGGCTCAGTCGAACGCCATTCGGACGGTCGCCTCGGACCTGGGTTCGTCCAAGCGGATGCGCCGTCTGCTTCAGGGCGATGTCGGCAGCGGCAAAACGACCGTGGCCGCCTTCGCGCTTTACGCCGCCGCGCGCGCCGGGCGACAGGGCGCGATCCTGGCGCCGACCGAGATCCTGGCGCAGCAGCACTACATGACGCTGAGCCGTCTCTTCCTGGATTCGGGCATCAGGGTGGGGTTGATCTGCCGGGGCGTGACCGCGGCGGAGCGGGAGGCGACTTTGGCGGAGCTGGCCCGCGGCGATGCCCATGTGACGGCGCTGCTGTCGCCGGAGTGGGCACCGTTTGCCGGTGCCTTCGGCATCGGGAGCATGCTGGCCGGCAGCGTGGCACAGGCCACGCTGGCCGTCGGGCTGGACAATCGCGACCTCTTCCGGCCCTCCTTGCAG
>CAZHID010000168.1:1711-3154 GCA_964532445.1 uncultured Planctomycetia bacterium
GGCGTCTCCGCGGCGGAGCGGGAAGCGACTTTGGCGGACCTGGCCCGCGGCGAGCTCGGGGTCGTGGTCGGGACGCACGCGCTTTTTCAGGACACGATCCGCTTCAAGAGCCTCGACGTGATGGTCGTGGATGAGCAGCACAAGTTCGGCGTCTATCAGCGTCAGCAGCTCGAGAAAAAATCCTCCGCGCCGCATGTCCTCATGATGACGGCGACGCCGATCCCCCAGACGCTCGCGATGTCGCTGTACGGCGACATGGACGTCACGGAGATGAAGGGCCGTCCCGCTGGCCGCGGCCGCGTGAGCACCTGCTGGACAGCGCCGAACCGCCGGCGCGAAGTGCTGAGCTGGATCGAGCGGGAGGTGGGCGAGGGGCGGCAGGTGTACGTGGTCTACCCGGCGCTGGAGTCGGACACGGGCGGCATGCGCTCGGTCGAATCGGGCGCCGAATACCTGGCGAAGGAACTCAAATCCGGGATCCGCGTCGGCAAGCTCCACGGCAAGATGAAAGCGGATGAGAAAAAAAGCGTGATGAACGACTTCGTGAAGAACCAGGTCCAGGTGCTCGCGGCGACGACCGTGATCGAGGTCGGCGTGGACGCACCGAACGCTACGCTCATGGTGATCGAGAACGCGGAGCGCTTCGGCCTGAGCCAATTGCACCAGCTCCGGGGCCGCATCGGCCGCGGAAAGCACGCGTCGTACTGCGTGCTCCTGTCGGACGCCGAGGACCCGGCCAGCCGCGAGCGCCTCGAGGCGTTCTGCGAGACCGAGAGCGGGTTCGAGATCGCCGAGAAGGACCTGAAGCTCCGCGGTCCCGGCGACATCTGGGGCACGCGTCAGCACGGTCTGCCGCAGCTCAAGATCGGTGACCTGGCCCGTGACGGCGCGATCATGGCGCTCGCGCGCGCGGAAGCGGAGAAGTGGATCGCGTCCGACCCATTTTTGAAAAAACCCGAACACGCGGCCGCGAAAGAAGAGCTCGCCGCGCGGTTCCCGGGGCCGATCAAATGAAGATCCTGTCCGGCCGGTTCAAGAACACAGTGATCCCGTTCAAGCCGCAGGCCGACCTGAGACCCACGCCCGACCGCGTCCGCAAAGCGATCATCGACTCTCTTCGACCCGCATGGGACGGTGTGTCCGTTCTGGACCTGTTCAGCGGAACGGGGGCGATGGGATTGGAGGCGTTGTCGGCCGGCGCGGCCCGAGCGATCTTTGTGGAAGCGGACCGGCGGCGCGCGGAAGGGATACGGCAGGTGCTCCGTCATCTCAAACTCGAAGGGGAGTGCCGGGCGGAGGCCGGGGACGTTTTTACGGCGTTGGAACGGCTGGTCGATAACGACGAGCATTTCGACCGGGTGTTGGCGGACCCGCCGTACGACAAGGGGTTGGCGCTCAAGACCCTCGAGTTTTTTTCGGAAGGAGCGGCGCTCGCGCCGGGCG
>CAZHID010000168.1:3164-3504 GCA_964532445.1 uncultured Planctomycetia bacterium
GCGCCTGGATCGCTTTGGAAACACGCCGTAAGGAAGTTCTGCCCGACACTTGCGGTCAGCTCATGCGCCGCAAGACCGCTGAGTACGGCGATACGGCGGTCCATTACTACGTTTTAGTTTAGTTTTACCATCCGGCACGGGCCGGACCGCGCAGAATGAACAGCGGCGGTCGGTGAAGCTGTTGCGCACCCCACCCGCATACTATATAATGCTCGCTCATTGTCCGACCTCCTGTGGATTTTGGAGGCCTTATGGCAAAAAAAGAGACTTTAGCGATCTGTCCGGGCACCTTCGACCCGGTGACCTACGGGCACCTGGACCTGGTGGACCGCGCGCTCAA
>CAZHID010000169.1:0-241 GCA_964532445.1 uncultured Planctomycetia bacterium
CGAACGCTTGATCAAAGAGGGTGATGTCTAATTGCACCCCAAGCGCCGAAGTCTAAATTTCGGCTATCTCGACCTGGTCCATAAGCGCGTCAATATCAAGACCGTCAAATGATTCGAATACCTGTTCGCGGATCGAATCGACATCGTAACCTTCGCTCTCAAGCTGCTGAACGAACTCGGCCACCTCTGCATCTTGAGCATCTTCAGATTTTCCGACGACACCTTTTTCAGAATCATCCCC
>CAZHID010000169.1:365-3029 GCA_964532445.1 uncultured Planctomycetia bacterium
AAACCGTCAACAATGAAATCGACATTACGAGGAAAGATACTTTTCTCAAGTCAAGTGTGCGCATAGGTCCTCCTAGTAATAAAAATATACATTACATACCAAAAAACTTCAATAGTGATCATAAATAATCATCTCTATGAGTATCCTGGGCACTATCGGTCGTCTGGAGCTAAATAATATTCCTTGATTTTTTCTATTCCCACGCTAAAATCACATAACTAAATAAAAGATTGAATAATGCCGTATGGAAAGATTGGATCACGGTTCCGTACCGCGTTCTTCAGCGAGAATGATGAAAAAACCAGCATTTCGACCCTCCGCCCTCTCGAAGGGCAGAAAAGGACCGCTCCATGACGGCCGCAACCCGCTTTTTTTCCAAAAAAAGGGAATTCAAGACGTCGCGTAACGACAGGAAACCACCGATGGAGATCGTCAACCGCATCAAACGAGAGCTCGAAAAGTCCGGCATGGAACCCTACTTCATCGGCAAGGGGGTCGAGGACCTGCTGGCCCGCGTTTATTTCCCCTCCGTTAATTGACAGGCCCGCGCCCAACCCTTAGAATAGGCGCTTATATTTTTCCGCCTTCAAACGCTTAGGTAGGGTCCTCAAGCGGCCCGTCATTTCATGGAAAATTCGATCGAATACATTGCGTTATTGATCACCTTTTTGGCGTCGCTCGGCGTCGCCGGCGCGATGCTGGCGCTGCACATGCTCGTCGGTCCCAAGAATCCCACGGCGATCAAGTCCCGCACGTTCGAGTGCGGCAAGACCCCGTTCGCGCTTCCGCGCGGCAACTTCTCGGTCAAGTTCTACCTCATCGCGATGCTGTTCATTCTTTTTGACGTGGAGATCGTCTGGTTCTTTCCGTGGGCCGTGGTCCTCCGCGAGCTTGGCTGGGTCGGCATCATCGAAATGTTCTCATTTGTCGCCGTCCTCGGCGTGGGCTTCGCCTACGCCTGGAAAAAAGGAGCCATGGAATGGGTCAAGTAACCGCGCCGCAAGGCACCGCTCCGATGACCGGGGTCAACGTCGACAAGCTCGACTTCATGACCACCACGCTCGACGCCGCGATCGGCTGGTCGCGCAAGTTCTCCATCTTCCAATATCCCTTCATCACGGCCTGCTGCGGCATGGAATACATGGCCACCGCGTGCTCGCACTACGACGTCGACCGGTTCGGCGCGGGCTTCCCGCGCTTCTCGCCGCGTCAGGCGGACGTGATGTTCGTCGTCGGCACGATCAGCCACAAGATGGCGCCCGTCCTCAAAGAGGTCTATGACCAGATGTGCGACCCCAAGTGGGTCGTCGCGTTCGGCGTTTGCACCTGCACCGGCGGCTTCTATGACAATTACGCGACCGTCCAGGGCATCGACACGATCATTCCGGTGGACGTCTACATTCCGGGCTGCCCGCCGCGTCCCGAGAACGTGCTCGACGGCCTCATGAAGCTTCAGGAAAAAATTCAGAAGCAGGGGCTCCGCGCCGAACATGACTAACGCCGCCGCTTCGATCCTCGAGCAGCTCGCCGCCAAGTTCCCGTCGGAAACCTCGGAGCTCAAAACCGAACGCGGTCAGCAATGGGGCTATGTGCGCAAGGATGCGGTGAAAAAAGTGCTTGCCTACCTCAAGGGCGAATGCGACTTCAACATCCTGATGGACCTCACCTGCGTTGACTACCTCCACTGGGAGGAGAAGGCCGAGCGCTTCGAGGTCGTCTACAACATTTATTCGATGATCCGCAACGAGCGGATCATTCTGAGGACCAAGGTCGCGGAGGATGACGCCGTGTTGGATTCCGTGTCGTCGATCTGGCCCGGCGCCGATTGGTTCGAGCGCGAAGTTTGGGACATGTTCGGCGTCCGCTTCACCGGCCACCCGAACCTGAAGCGCCTCCTCATGTACGAGGAGTTCCAGGGGCATGCGCTCCGCAAAGATTATCCGTACGGCAAACGCCAGCCCTTGATCGGGCCGAAGAACTAGAAGGCTGACGCAACGACCATGGGCAAACCCTTACCCTCCGATTACAAAGTGACCGAGTCCCGGTCGATGCTGCTCAATATCGGCCCCTCGCATCCGGCGATGCACGGCGTCATCCGCATCGTCGCCGAGCTCGACGGTGAGACCGTCACTTCGATCGACACCGAGATCGGCTACCTGCACCGCGCGTTCGAGAAGTCCTGCGAGCAGGGGCACTACAACGTCGCGCTGCCGTACTCCGACCGCCTCAACTACGTGTCGCCGCTCATCTCGAACATCGGCTACTGCATGTCCGTCGAGAAGCTCCTCGACATCGAGACCACCGACCGCTGCAAGTACATCCGCGTGATCATGTCCGAGATCTCGCGTGTCACGGACCACCTGACCTGTGTCGGCGCCTCGTCGATGGAGCTCGGCGCGTTCACCGTCTTCCTTTATATGATCAAGGCCCGCGAGTGGTTCTGGGAGCTGGTCGAAATGGTCACCGGCGCCCGCCTCACGATCTCGTACGCCCGCGTCGGCGGCCTCAAGGCGGACCTGCCTGACGGCTTCAAGGAAAAGACCCTGACCGCGATCGCCGAGACCCGCAAGGTGCTCAAAGAGGTCGAGGGCCTGCTCAACACGAACCGCATCTTTTATGACCGCATGAAGGACACCGGCGTCATCTCCAAGGAAGACGCGCTCG
>CAZHID010000169.1:3039-3480 GCA_964532445.1 uncultured Planctomycetia bacterium
CGTACGGCGACACGGGACCCTTCCTGCGTTCGACCGGCGTCGACCTCCACGCGCGCCGGTACGCGCCGTACCTGGTCTATGACCGCCAGGACTACGACATCCCGGTCGGTGAATACGGCGACAATCTCGACCGTTATTACGTCCGCATGGAAGAGATGCAGCAGAGCATGCGCATCATCGAGCAGGCGCTGCGCGACATGCCCGCCGGTGCGGTGGCGGTGGACCTGGCCGGCCATCCGGCGCGCGAGATCCAGATCCAAGCCGACAAGATGGTCGACGAGGCCAAGATCGGTCACACCCGCGGCTTCAAGCAATCCGTTGTCACGGCCGATCCGACCCTCGAAGGGTCTTCCGGCGCCGCCCACGAGAACGTTTATTCGACGAACAAGCTCGTCGCGCTTCCCAAGAAGGAAGACACGTACGGCAACATTGAAGGACTCA
>CAZHID010000170.1:0-3465 GCA_964532445.1 uncultured Planctomycetia bacterium
GGGTCAGCCGGCTGGAGAGCATCATCCGCTGCAGCAGTCGCGCCGGCATTGGAGGTTGGGGCAGACGTTCGAGCCGTAGGAGCAGACGACGCAGTGGTCGCCCGCGCGCTTCATGATGGTCTTGCGGCACACCTGACACGGCAGTTCCGCCAGCTCGTCGTGAGGCGAGAGGCTCTCGTCGAAGTTCCCGGAGCAGTGGGGGCAGGTGAGGGTGATGACGGTCAGCATGACACTATCCTAACACCTTGAAGGACACGTCGTGGTGTCCCGCGAGCGCGGCGAGATGCTTTTCGACACAGAGAGGGAGCGCTTGGAGGTCGTAACCGCCTTCCAGCAGGGAGACGATGCGGCCGGACGAATGCTTTTCCGCGATCTCCATCAGACGCAGCGTCATCCAGCTGAAGCAGTCGGAGGTCAGGCGGATGTTGGCGAGCGGGTCCTTCGCGTGCGCGTCGAAGCCGGCCGAGATCAGCACCGCCTCGGGCCTGAATTCGTCGAGCTTGGGTAGGACCTTGTCCGCGAACGCTTCCTGGTAGTCGAAGTCCGTGGATTCCTGGGGCATGGGAATGTTGAGCGTCGCGCCTTTGCCGGCGCCCGCGCCTGTCTCGGACGCCGCGCCGGTCCCCGGATAGAACGGGTATTGATGCAGGCTCACGTACAGCACCGACGGATCCTCGTAAAAAGCGTCCTGCGTTCCGTTGCCGTGATGGACGTCCCAGTCGACGATAGCGATCCGTTTGAGCTGATGTTCGTCCTGGAGGAAGCGCGCCGCGATCGCGATGTTGTTGAAGAGGCAGAAGCCCATCGCGCTGCCGCGGAGCGCGTGGTGGCCGGGCGGGCGAAGGAGCGCGAAGCCGTTGCGGACCTTGCCGGAAGCGACGGCGTCGGCGAGGGCGATCGCGCCGCCGGCCGCGAGGAGCGCCGTTTCGTATGAGGCGGGGCAGATGCCGACGTCCGGGACGTCGAGCGTCCGGGCACCGTCCTCGCAGGCGGCCCGCGCGCGGTCCAGATATTCGGCCGCGTGGACGGTCAGGACGCGGTCCGGGTCCGCCAGGCCCGCCGGCACGCGGACGAGACCGTCGAACCAGGGGAGTTCGCCGAGGTGCGCCATGACGGCCCGAAGGCGGTCCGGGGATTCAGGGTGCCCCTCTCCCGGATCGTGCCGCAAGAAACGTTCGTCGTAAACAAAACCTGTGCCCATGGTGTCCGGTATAATACACTCCACGTATGGATTTGGCGATCACCGACAACCCCAGTAGGATAAAAGACCAAGCGTTTTCCGGCGGCGGGGTGCCTGTGTCCGCGAAGCCCGTCTGCACGGTCTTTGGCGTGTGCGGCGGGTGCCGGTACCAGGACCTTTCGTACGCGGACGAGCTCACGGTCAAGCAGGGCCAGGTCCGTACGCTCTTCATCGAAGGATTGGGGCTGCCGGAGGCGGTGCTCGAGCCGATCACCCCGTCACCGCGGGATTACGGCTATCGAACGAACCTGGACCTCACGTTCATCCGCACCCGCAAGGACGGCAAATACTTGCTTGGCTTCATGAAAGAAGGGTCCAGGACCTTTTTGGTGACGATCGAAAAGTGCCCGATCGCGCGGCCGGAGATCTCGGCCTTTTTGCCGGAGCTCAAAGCCGCCGCGGCCGCGAAGTTCCCGGAGACGAAGCGTCTGGCGAACCTCACCGTGAAGATCGGGTCGGACGGACGGGTCCTTTGGGGCGGCATCGGTAAGCGGTCGCTCAGCCTCCCGCCGGCGGAGTACCTGTGGGCGGACATTTGCGGGAAGCGCGTTTACTTTTCGATGGATACTTTTTTCCAGGCCAACGTAGACATCCTGCCGGCGGTGCGGGAGCGGCTGTTGAGCTGGGCGGAGTGGGATCCGGCGCGCACGGTTTTTTACGACCTGTACGCGGGGGTGGGGCTTTTTGGCTTCCTGATGGCGGACCGCGCGTGCCGGGTCGTGATGATCGAGTCGGAGGGGCCGTCGATGGCCTGCGCGCGTCACACCCGCGAGACTTGCGGCTACGCAAGCGTCGACATCCGCGAGGGACGCACCGAGGTCGAGTTCCCTAAGCTTCTCGCGGAAGGGATGCCCGCCGACGCGATCGCGCTCGTGGACCCGCCGCGCCGGGGCCTGAGCCCGGAAGCGCTGAACGGTCTGGTCCAGGCGGGAGAGCTGGGATTGAAAAAACTTTTTTACCTCTCGTGCGGACCGGAGGCGCTTCAGCGGGATCTTAAAGACCTGACCGCGCGCGGCTGGACGGTCGAAAAGATCGGCGCGTTCGACTTTTTTCCGCGGACCAAGCACATCGAAACGCTCGTGCTCCTGACGCGCTGAACCAAGGACCTGAAGGGAACTTATGAAGGACAGACCTTTGATCGCGCTCACGATGGGAGACCCGGCCGGGATCGGTCCGGAGATCATCGTGAAAGCTTTGGCCCGGCCCGAAGTGCAGGCCGCGTGCCGCGCCATTGTGGTCGGCGACCTGGGGGTGATCGCGAAGGCGGCCAGTGACACCGGGACGATCGACTGCGCGGGGATGATCGCGCCGGTCGCTTCGGTGGACGAGGTCGGCCGGACGGCGGCGCGCGTGCCGGTCCTCGACCTCAAGAACGTCGATCTCAACACCTTTGTTTATGGAAAAGTGCTGCCTCAGTACGGCCGCGCCGCGGGCGAAAGCATCGAGCGGGCCGTGAAGCTCGCCGTCGCGGGCAAAGTCGACGCGGTCGTCACCCCGCCGCTCCAGAAAGAATCGTTCAAGGCCGCCGGGTACGTTTACCCCGGTCACACGGAGATGCTCGCCGCGCTCACCGGCGCCAAGCACGTGTCGCTGATGCTCATGATCGGGAACTTCCGCGTGGTCCACGCGACGCTCCATATGCCGCTGCGTCAGGCGGTCGACGCGCTCACGCCCGAACTCATCCATCAGACCATCCGGACCGCCGCTCAGGGCTGCCGGGAACTTGGCATCACCCAGCCCCGCATCGCCGTCGCGGGCTTGAACCCGCATGCGGGGGAGGGCGGGCTGTTCGGTCAGGAAGAATCGCGCGTCATCCGGCCGGCCGTGGAACGCGCCGCCGCTGAAGGCGTCCGTGAAGGGTTCATAGTGGACGGCCCTCTCTCCTCCGACTCCGTTTTCGCGATGCTCAAAGGCGGCCGCTACGACATCGTGGTCTGCATGTACCACGATCAGGGCGGCATCCCGATGAAGCTGCTCGCGTTCAACTGGGACGCCGCTGCCGGCCGCTGGGGTTCGATCCGCGGCGTGAACGTGACGCTCGGATTGCCGATCATCCGGACCTCCGTCGCGCACGGCACCGGCTATGAGATCGCCGGGAAAGGCGTCGCCAGCGCCGACAGCCTCGTCGACGCCATTCTCGTTGCCTGTGAGCTCGCGCGCGTGCGAAAATCAGCCTGATGAGCACCCTTCCCAACACCCCGTCTCCCGCCTCCAGCCGCTCCAAC
>CAZHID010000171.1:0-3457 GCA_964532445.1 uncultured Planctomycetia bacterium
TCCTGCGAGACGGTCCAAAAAGTCTCCCAAACCCCCAAGTGCCACGGAGGTCCCGACGCTCCGGCCGAGCACGGGTCCCAGAGCAAGGATTGTTGCGGCAATTGCTTTAAAGGGGAGCTCGCCGCTTCCGCGGCTTCCTCCAAGCCGGATTTAAACGCAAAGCAGTCACCTCTCCCTGAGTTCTTGGCCGCCCCGTCGTTGGCCGATGGCCGGCACACGGCGCTCCTCACGGAATTCCTGGATACGTCCGGTCCGCCCCTCAGGCCCTCGCTTTTTCAGGGCCATCTCTACGCTCCCCGCGCTCCTCCGATCGCCGTTTGATCCTTCGCGTTTCGAACGGTTCCAAAATAGATCGATAACAGGAGAATTATATGAAGACATTATTTGGATTTGCACTGGCCGCGGCTGTCATCACCGTCGGATCCCTGGCTTACGCGGCGTGCGCCTGCGGCACCTGTGTCTGCAAGATCTGCGGCTGCTAGTCCGTCGGTAGAAGCTGCCCCTAAAGCCGGCCCTCCGCATCTCGCGGGGGGCCGGCCCCTTTTTGGCCCTGACCGTTCCTTATTGAACCGTAAACACGTAGAATGGCCCGCATGGATCAACCTCTGAACCCCTCCGAACACTTTTCCGACAACGGTCCGGCCCTCGAGATCGGGCGGTTCAACCGCATGCGCATCGTCAAGGAAGTCGAGTTCGGCGACTACCTGGACGGGGGCGAGGAGTTCGGTGAGGTGCTGCTGCCGCTGAAGGCGGTGCCGAAAGGCGCCAAGCCGGGGGATGAGATCGACGTTTTCCTCTACCTCGATTCCGAGGACCGGCCGATCACGACGACGATCGAACCGTTGGCCCAGGTCGGGGATTTTGCCGCGTTGACGGTCGTGGAGGTCACGGAGTTCGGGGCTTTTTTGGACTGGGGGATCCCGGGTAAGGACCTCCTCCTTCCTTTCAGAGAGCAGACGCGGCCGCTGGAGGTCCGCGAGCGCGTGGTCGTGCATGTGACGCTCGACCCCAAGCAAGGCCGGATCGTCGCGTCGATGCGGCTCAACAAGTTCGCGAGCAAGACCCGTCATGACTTCCGTATCTGGGATGAGGTGCACCTGCTCATCTGCAAACAGACCGACCTGGGCTACCCGGCCATCGTGAACAACTCCCACTGGGGCCTGCTCTACGCCAACGAGGTCTTCGAGCCGCTCGAGGAAGGCGACGAGCGGACCGGTTACATCAAGAACTTCCGCGATGACGGCAAGATCGATCTCACCCTGCATAAGCTCGGTTATCAGAAGGTCGAACAGTCGCTCGATCCGATCCTTGAGACGCTCAAAGCCCGCGGCGGTTTCCTGCCCGTCACCGACAAGTCCTCTCCCGAAACGATCTACGGGCTCTTCGGCATCAGCAAGAAGACCTACAAGAAGTCGGTCGGAGCCCTGTTCAAACAGCGGCTCATCACGATCGGCGACGACGGCATCCGGCTCGTCTAGCCCGTTCCTGTTCCGTCCGGCCCCCGCCCTGTTCCCTCCAGACTAAACCAACCCCGGCCCTCATCCGTCCAATCCTCAGTGGAGGGATAGCCATGATCCGCGAACGAAAGGTCCTTGTCCGCAAAGATGCGAGCGATCCCGCTCCGTCGGCGGGTTTGTTGGTGCTGGAGATGTTCAAGCTCATCGCACTCGGAGCGGTGCTGGCCGCGGCTTGGGCCCTTCTGGGGTCCGGGGCATCCGCGCATGCGGAGCCCGTGAACAATTTCGGACCGAAGCGGTCGGCGGACAGTGTCGGCGGCCCCGACGTCGAGGGACGCGAGGGCATGTCGCGCTTGGAGCGCATCCCGCCGGCGGCGGAAGCGTTCCCGGTGGGCGAAAAGCTCGAATACCGCATCAACTGGTGGGGTGTGGAGATCGGGACGACCGAGATCCTCATCACCGAAGCGGAAGACGGCGGCCGGCCCGTGTACCGCATCGACGCGGCCGCGCGTGACAACGACTACCTTCGGAAGATCTTTCCGGTGGAGGACGCGTTCGGTTCGCGGATGACGCCGGAGGGTCATAGCGTCTTTTTCGAGCGGAACGTCAAGGAAGGGAAGTACCGTGCCCACGAAACGACAACGCTCGACCCCGAGACTGGACGCGCCGTGCGGGTTTCCGCGACCGACGGATCGGTGACGGAATCCGCGATCGCCGGGCCGGTCCATGACGCGCTCACGGCCTTTTATTGGGCGCGGCGCCAGCCGCTGGAAGCCGGCGGGACGGCGAGCACGCGGATTTTTCTCAAGGAAAGAACATGGGACTTGAGCGTGCGCGCCAGCGGGATAAAAAGTTTCGCCCTCCCAGGCCAGCCGGATCAGGACGTCGTGGTGCTCGTGCCGGAGGTCCGGCTCGACGGCGTGGCGATGAAGCGCGCCAAGGCGAAGATCTACGTGACCGCGGATGAGCGGCGCGTGCCGGTACTGATCCGGCTTGATACGCCGTACGGTCCCGTGACAGGGGTGCTCAAGACGCCGCTCAGCGCATAAGACTCAAGCGGCGGCATTTTTTGGGCTATAATCTCCCCCATGCCGAACCCATTTTTAGAGGAGGTCCAGAAGCGCCGGACCTTCGCCATCATTTCCCACCCTGACGCGGGCAAGACGACGCTCACGGAGAAGTTCCTCCTTTACGGAGGCGCGCTCCAGCTTGCCGGCTCCGTTTCCGCGCGCAAGCGCCAGCGCGACACGGCTTCCGATTGGATGGAACTCGAAAAGCAGCGCGGCATCTCCATCAGCTCGACCCTGCTTCAGTTCGATTACCGCGGCTGGAAGATGAACCTGCTCGACACGCCGGGTCACAAGGACTTCTCCGAGGACACCTACCGCGTTCTCATGGCGGTCGACGGCGTCGTCATGGTCATCGACGCGGGCAAGGGCATCGAGAACCAGACGCGCAAACTTTTTGAGATCTGCCGCGAGCGGAAGATCCCGATCTTCGCCTTCCTGAACAAGATGGACCGGCCCGCGAAGGCGCCGCTGGAGCTCATCGACGAGATCGAGACGGTGCTCAAGGTCCATGCTTTTCCCGTCAACTGGCCGCTCGGCGACGGTCCCGGCTTCCGGGGCGTTTATGACCGGCTGGGCAAGGAAGCGCACCTTTACGAGCGGGTGACGGGCGGCGCGTACAAGGCGCCGGTGCAGGTGAGAGGCGCGTCGGACCCGGCGCTCGAGGAGGAATTGGACGAGGCCCTCTACAAGCAGGTGACCGAAGAACTCGGCCTGCTCGACATGGCGCACGCGGGGTTCGACGCGGCGTCGGTGCTCGCGGGGGAGACGATCTTCGTTTACTTCGGCAGCGCGGCGAACAACTTTGGTATCGACCTCATCCTCGACGGCTTTGTCCGTTACTCATCGCCGCCGGTCGCGCGGCGGTCCACCAAGGGCGTGATGCCGCTCGACAGCCCGGTTTTCTCAGGGTTCGTCTTCAAGATCCAGGCG
>CAZHID010000172.1:0-1640 GCA_964532445.1 uncultured Planctomycetia bacterium
GCAGAACCGCTTGCCGTCCATGTGACCGAATCCCGCGATGAGGGCCTTGTCATCGGCGAACGCGCGGTCGCCGTAGAGCTCTTCGAAGTCGGTAAAAAGCAGCCGGATGTAATCAAGCGTGTACGGACGCCTGGGGTGGCGCGCGATCTGGACGCGCTGCCAGGCCGTCAGACGGGAGTAGGTGTGTTCCTTGACCTCCAGCAACTTGCCTTCGAGCTTTTTGATCTCATTCTGAAGGTCGACAGGGCCGTTGTGGGAAAGGTTCTTGAGCTCGCTGATCTTGCTTTCAAGCTCGAGGATGGGTTTTTCAAAATCAAGCACGTGCGCCATAAAACTCCTTAAGCGATGATGGTGACGTCGGTTCCGACCGGAAGCAGCTCGAACAGGGACTCGATGTCCTCGTTGAGCATCCGGACACAGCCGAGCGTCGCGAATTGACCGATCTCTTCGGGCCGGGTCGTCCCGTGAAGCCCGTACCCTTCCTTGTCGAAGCCCATCCAGCGGGTCCCCAGGGGGTTGTCCGGCGAATCGGGCGGAATAACTTTCCCTTCATAATACCAAGTCGGGTTCTTTAAGTGGTTTATTATCTTGAACGTCCCCTCGGGGGTCGAGCGGTCCTTGCCCGTCGCGATCCGGTAACTGCGGACCACGGCAGCGTCCGCCTTGAGATGCAGGGTGTTGGTCGACTTTTCGACAAGGACCGACAGCTTGGCTTTCGGGACGCGGAGCTTTTGGCCCGGGAAGATCCGGTCCCCTTTGACCGCGTTCGCGGCGCCCACCAGGCCGGGGGTGACACCGTATTGCTTGGCGATCCGCGTGAGGTTATCGCCGGGTTTAACGACATACACGGCGCTGTTGGCGTCCGTCAGGGCTTTGAAGTAGTCGCTCAACGCGGTCTGACCGGGGAGCGTGGACGCGGGGGCGGCTGGAGCTGCGGTGGGAGCGGCTTGAGCCGGACCGGCTTGAGGCGAAGCTGGGGGTGTTGATGTTGACACGCGCGCCGGAGTTAAAGGCGCTGCGGGAGCGGCAGGGACTGAAGCCGGCACGGTGACGGTAGACGCGGCAGGAGCTATCGATCGGGCGGCGTCAGGAGCGGGCCCTGGAACGGCGGACCCTGAAGCGGTTTGGGTCGTTTCCACGGGGCCTCGAATGCTCGCGCGGCCGGACCAGACACCGACCGCGACCAACGCGACAGCGGCCGCGGCCATCAAAACGCCCTTGGCGCCGGAAGGCTTCATAAGGGCAGCGCCACCGCGACGACGATGCCCAGAGCAGCGCCCGCCATCACTTCCACGGGCGTGTGGCCGAACAATTCTTTGAGAGGCGCTTCCTGGATCCCCCGTTGGCTGTAAATGTCATCGAGCATCTTATTGAGCGCTTCAGCCTGATGTCCGCTCTGCCGGCGCACCCCTTGCGCGTCGAACATCGTCACCAGCGCGAAGGTCAGCGCGAGCGCGAAGACGGGGGTTCCAAATCCTTCGCTCAGGCCCACCGCGACCGCGACCGACATCACGAGGGCCGCGTGAGAGCTGGGCATGCCACCGGAGCCGATGAACCATTTAAAATTGAAGCGCTTTTCTTCGATGAAGCCGAGGACCACTTTGAGGGATTGGGCCAAAAACCATGCGGCAAAACCGGTG
>CAZHID010000172.1:1650-2604 GCA_964532445.1 uncultured Planctomycetia bacterium
AGGAGGGTTAGTCGTCGAAAGACGAAGTATTATAAAGCCGTGCTTGCTCATTCGGCAAGCGGCGATTCCTTCGCCGCTGATCCCTTCAGGACCTCCCCCTCTTTGAGCCAGTGCCGGATGTCCAAGGCCAGCTGGTCCGCGGCGGCGGGAACGCTCCGGTCGTGGACCCTCCGGATCCAACGGATCCTTTCGTCGCGCTTGAACCAAGTGATCTGGCGCTTCGCGTAGCGGCGCGTGTTCATTTGGACCTGGGCGACCGCCTGTTCCCGGGTCATCCACCCGCAGCTCCACGCCTGCATCTCTTCGAGCCCCAGACAGGCCGCGGCGGTCCGTGAGAGTTTTTTCTTCGCGAGGCGCCCGGCTTCCGCCCTCGCCCCCGAACGGACCATGATCGGAACCCGGCGGTCGATCCGGGCGTACAATTCGGCCCGGTCCCATTCAAGTCCCCAGATCCCGACCGCCCACTCGTTCCACACACCCTTGCGCCGCGCCTTGAGCGCCGAAAAAGTCTCTCCGCTGGTCTCGATGACCTCAAGCGCGCGGACGATGCGCCGCGTATCGTTGGGATGGATCTTGGCGGCCGCGGCGGGGTCGACGCGCTCGAGTTCCCCGTGCAGGACGGGGGCCCCTTCCTTTTCCGCGCGCGCGTAGAGCCTGTCGCGGACCTCGGGCTGGGCTTCGGGCCCGTCGAACAATCCGTCCACCAGGGAATTCAGATAAAGACCCGTGCCGCCAGCGATCACCGGAAGCCGTCCGCGCTTGAGGATGCGGGGTACGAGCTCGCGCGCGTGTTCCACGAAGCGAGCCGCGCTGTATTCGCGGGAGACGGGGAGAACGCCGACGCCGTGATGTTTGACGCGCCGCATCACCGCGGCGGAAGGAGCCTGGGACAGGATCCGCAGCTCCTTGTACACCTGCATTGAATCGCAGTTGATGACCTCGATGGGGATGCGG
>CAZHID010000172.1:2614-3031 GCA_964532445.1 uncultured Planctomycetia bacterium
GAAGGGCCGTCTTGCCGCTGCCGGTAGGACCGATCAGCGCGATCGCGGCGGTCCGGGCGAACTTAAATTCGGGGAAGTGCCTGCCGGATCTCGTCGACAATGTCTTCCTGATCCTGGAACGTGAGTTCCGGGTAGATCGGGATGGCGAGGATGGATCTGGAGATGCGCTCGGCGACCGGAAAATCACCTTCCTTGTAACCGAGGAACTTGAGCGCGTTCACCAGATGCAGCGGAAGCGGGTAATGCACCATCGTGTCGACGCCCTTCTTGGCGAGCGTCTCCTGGAGGCCGTCACGGCCCGGCACGCGCACGCAATAAAGCGAGTAGACCGGCGTCGAACACGGAGCCGGTGTGAGGGTCTTCACTTGCGGCGTGAGGCCGGCAAAAAGGTCATGATAATTCTGGGCAAGCTTGCGC
>CAZHID010000172.1:3057-3453 GCA_964532445.1 uncultured Planctomycetia bacterium
GTGTACAAGAGTTTGACCCGCAGGATCGTGGCCTGGATCTCGTCCAGCCGGCTGTTGACGCCCAGTTCGTCGTAATACCCGCGGAAGAGCGATCCGTGCGCCCTGAGCGCGCGGATGTGCTCCGCGGCCATCGGGTCCGAAAGTGCCACCGCCCCGCCGTCGCCGTAGGCGCCGAGGTTCTTGGTCGGATAAAAGCTGAACGCGGCCGCGTCTCCGAACGTGCCCGTGCGGGCAGACCCCCAATAGGACCCGACCGACTGCGCGCAATCCTCGATCACCTTCAGCCGATGCCGGCGCGCGATCTCCATGATCTTGGACATGTCGCAGGAAAAGCCGAACAGGTGGACCGGCAGGATCGCCTTGGTGCGGGGCGTGATCTTCGCTTCAATGAGGTCC
>CAZHID010000173.1:0-2650 GCA_964532445.1 uncultured Planctomycetia bacterium
GGTATCGAAGGACTTGCCGTCATGCTCACTTGGAGGATATGGCGGGATGGAACCGCAGCGGCAGACCCAACCGTCTCTTGCGCAAAAATGACACACGATCCGCGCGACAGGGATACGAATAATAGGACCCCTCGGCGGGCTCCTGCCGGGCCCCCAACACCCCTCTTCCGTTCAGGTGAACGCGCACCATGGCGGTCGCTAGATCGTATAGTTCGTGGTGAGCGCCAAAAAAGCTGTGGTTCTTGGCAGAGATCTTGCGCTGTTCCAATATCGGACCCGTGTCAAATCCGCTGTCCATTCGGTGCAACGTCACCCCCAACGATGCCTCGCCGTTCAACATCGCCCAATACACCGGATAAACACCCCGATATGCCGGAAGCAGACCACAGTGTTTGTTGATAAAGTCTCCGCATGCCAGAAGATCCGGGCTGATCTTATCTGAGATCTGAGCAAAAATGGTCGGTTTGCGGTCAGCAGCGACGGCCAAAAGACCTTTGAGCTCTTTGAGCGAATGTATCTTAAAAACGGGAAGGGTGAATACTCTGGCCACTTTTTGGACCGAATAGAATCGTCCTGGGATCAGATCCAAACAACGCGCGATGAAAGCACAGACACCACACGCGATCAACCCCATCCACCCGAACGCTCTAGCGTTACGGATCAGATGGCTATAGACGGCCTTCCAAGATCGTTTGGGAAGATAGAGAATGATGCTGTCCAAACATCCCGTCTTTGCCAAGGATGCCAGCATGTTGGGCAAGTAGAAGGTTTCCTGCTCGACCAGTGCTATGCGAAGACCCGGACTACCTTGCTGCATGGGCCAGCCGCGCCAACTCTTGCATTGTGACAAAGTATCCATGCCTTGAAATGAGCTCCAGCGAACGCCTCAGCTTCATGTCCTTTTTTTTGAGACTCCAGCCCATTCGCTCGATACCCATCAGATCCGCAGAGCCTTCCAGGTCCGACTCAGGACAGGTCAGATCCGCGGGATGCATCAGATAGTAAAAAAAATCACTCCTCCGGATGGCGCTCTGAAGCAAAAACGAAAATACCGGCTCCGAAAAAGAGAACGCTAACGTATGCCACACCGGGACGCGCATCAAGGCTGTAGGCAACGGCATCATCAGCAGTCCGGGTTCTTGAGAGCTCTTTTTGAGCCCCCAAGGGTCTTGATTCGTTGCCAAGTACGGATGGCGGGATCCAGCTAAGGAACCCGGCCAATCAGTTCGGATGAGCGGAATGGATTTATCTGATAATTTTGATTTTACTTTAAGCGCCAGCTGGATCATCGGCATCAGATAGGATGGGAATAGGGAAGTGTCGTATAAATAGCCCAGCTCCTGCAGTTCTGGTAATTGAAGCGGTGAGTAGCTCCATGCCGGGGCAACAAAACCTCGAGGTGGGTGTCCGATGCAGGACTCGATGAGGTGGTGGGACTTTCTGATCTCATCCCGGATGCCTGCCACATCCAGCTGGCCGAAAAACTGATGATGTGAATAGGTGTGGTTGCCTATCTCGTGCCCCTGACGACTCCACTCACGAACCTGGTCAAAATTACGGGCATCTTCCAGATCCCTACCGATGACAAAAATGGTGAGCTTTGCCCCGTGCTCCGATGCGATCGAGATGAACCGGTCCATAACTGCAAAAAAGGAATGATCAGTCGTCAATGAGGCTGGATCGCCTCCCACCAATTTCAAGCACTCGCGCATCGAGTCCATATTGATGTTCAGCGCGATCGGTTTTTTTTGACCACCCGTGATTGGAGGAATGTTCGGCATGGCGCCGCTCCGTTCAGCCGTGATGGACCGGCGGAGCTTGCTGCGGGACCGTCGACGGCGAACGCCCCAGGAAGGTCGTCGCGAACGCGAACCGGTACCAGCGCAGGTAGATCGGCAGCCATTTCCACAAACGGAAGCGGCTCTTGCCGGAGTCGCGCTCGAACCATTGGGCGGGCACTTCGGCGACGGGCCACTTCAGACGGTGGCACTTGACGAGCAGTTCGATACTGAACGCCCATCCCTCGACCGACTCCACCCGCACCGTCCTGAGCAGCTTGAGCGAAAAAAGCCGGAACCCGTTCGAGGCGTCATGGGCCGGGATGCGCGCCAGATGGAACAGCGTGAAGGCCGCTGAGCGGACCAGGAACGCCTTGAGCCATGGGCACCCCGTCATGCACCCGCCGCGCATGAAACGGCTGGCGGCGACAATGTGGGCGCCGGAACGGAACTTCTCGACCATCCGGTCGACGATCGGCGCGTTGAAGGTATCGTCCGCGGGAAAGACCAGGACCGCGGGCGCGGTCGCCGCCGCGAACCCGGTCATCACCGCCCCGTGCACGCCGCGGCCGGTGTTCTTGACCCGGCGGATCCCCAGTCTGGACACGTAGCCGTCCAACGCCTGGAGCGTGTTGTCGTCGTCCTTGTCGTAAAGGATGAGAATCTCGGCCGACGTGCGGACGGACGCGTTCAGCGCGTCCAAGACCTTGCGGATCTTGTCGCCCTCGTTGTAGACGGGAATGAGGATCTGGAGCTCGTGCGGCACGTGCGAGCGCGGCTAGCGGACGATCCTAGGTTCCGGGAGCGGCACGATGAAGCCGCCCTTGTACCCTTTTTCCCGAAGCTTGGGGATCAGTTCATCCGCGATATGC
>CAZHID010000173.1:2660-3173 GCA_964532445.1 uncultured Planctomycetia bacterium
AGTCAGGAGGGTCTGAGAAGAGGCGCGCTTCATCCTCAACGGGGATAAGGGTGCCGGGCATGTACTTGTTCGTCTTGTACGAGCCTTTCACCTCAAGGACCGACGCGATGATGCCGTCATCGAGGCCCGCGTAGTGGACCAGCGTGCTGGCGCGGGACGGCGCGCCGATACCGTAGATCTTCCCGCCCTTTTCGATGACGGGGGCCAGGAGCGCGTGCAGCTTCATCTTGGAGATGATGACCCGGCGCTTGAAGTCCTGGAGCGCGCGGTCCCGGATCCCCATCGCCTCTTCCTTCCCCATCAGCTCCCGCACCGAGTCACGGACGGGATAGGTCCCTTTGCGGGCAGCGTACACGCGGACCGAGCCGCCGTGGGTCGGGATCTCTTTGGCGTGGATGATCTCGAGGCCCGCGCCTTCGAGCAAATAGCGCAGGCTGGTCAGCGAATAGTAACGCAGGTGCTCGTGGTAGATCGTGTCGTACTGCAGCGTGCGGATGAGCGCGGGCAGATAAT
>CAZHID010000173.1:3205-3450 GCA_964532445.1 uncultured Planctomycetia bacterium
CGACCACTTCCCCCACGTGCTCGATGTGGGCGAACACGTTCGTCGCCGTGATCACGCGCGCCTGCCCGTGCTCGCGCTTCACGCGGCCGGCCGACTCCTCGTTGAAGAAGCTCATCACCGACTCGATGCCCCGCTCCTGGGCCAGCTTCGCCATGAGCGTCGGCTCGATGCCGCACACGCGATGACCCGCGTTCTTGAAGTTGGAGAGCAGCGTCCCGTCGTTGGACCCGATGTCCACGGCGAGG
>CAZHID010000174.1:0-3072 GCA_964532445.1 uncultured Planctomycetia bacterium
CCGGATGTTGTAAACTAGAAGGCGGCATGACCCAAAACACCCCAAAACACAGATGAAAGTCCGTCACCGCCAAACTTTTTTTGCCGTCAGCCTGTTCGTGAGCGACATCTTCATGATCCTCGCGGGGCTGCACACCGCTTTTTGGATCCGTTTCACCAGCGGCTGGGTGCCGGTGTCGATGGGCATCCCCGACGCGGCTGAATACGTGCAGACCTATGGGCTGGTCGTGATCCTCATGATCACGCTGTTCCGCGGCTACTCCCTCTACATCGAGGACCGGGTGCTGGTGCTCCTGGAGGAGATCTCGCTGATACTCCGCGCGTCGTCGGTGGCCTTCCTGATCCTTTTGGCCCTCTCGTTCTTCTACCGCGGGTTCGAATTCTCGCGCGGGTACCTGCTCGTCGCGTGGATCCTGGTCCCGCTCCTGGTCTTCGCCGCCCGTGCCGCCCTCGGCTACGCTTACATGGCCTATCGCCGGGCCACCGGCAAGTTCAAGGAAGTGCTCCTCGTCGGCGCGAACCACGACTCCGTGAAGTTCGCGCTCAGGATCGCCGCTGAACCGCGTCTCTGCGCCCGCGTCGCGGGCGTTGTCGACGGCCGGCTCCCCAAGGGTGAGGCATACAAGCGGCTCCCGGTGCTGGGCGGCCTTCAGGAATTGGACGCCGTGCTGGTCGAGCACGATAACATCAACGAGGTCGTCGTCACCGACCCGGAGCTCGAGCACCGCGAGATCATGCGCATCCTCACGGTCTGCGAAAAGCATCTGGTGGTCTTCAAGTGGTCGCCGGACATCCTGGGTCTGATCGCCTCGAGGATGCGCGTGAAGTACGAACACGGCCTGCCGATCCTGTCGGTCCGCGAATCGCCGCTCCTCGACTGGGAGAACCGTCTGCTCAAGCGCTCGCTCGATTTCCTGATCTCATTCCTGGGTCTTGTGCTCCTGTCGCCCGCGCTCGCTATGATCGCCGCGTGGGTCCGTTCGGATTCCCCGGGCCCGATCTTTTACCGGCAGGAACGGGTGGGGGAGGATGGCAAGACCTTCGACCTCTACAAGTGCAGGCCGATGACGGTCGGCGCGGAGTCGGCGACGGGTCCCGTCTGGGCGAGCGAGAACGACGACCGGCGGACACGCGTCGGAAGCTTCCTGCGCAAGACGAACCTGGATGAACTGCCGCAGCTGTGGAACGTCGTTAAAGGAGATATGAGCCTTGTGGGCCCCAGGCCCGAACGCCCGCACTTCGTCGGCCAGTTCCGCGAATCCATTCCGCGCTACATGGGCCGTCACCGCATCAAGTCCGGCATCACCGGCTGGGCCCAGGTCCACGGCCTGCGCGGCAACACGTCGATCGAGGAGCGCACCAAATATGACCTCTACTACATCGAGAATTGGTCGGTCCTTTTGGACATCCGGATCCTCATCAAGACTTTTTTCGCGTTCAAAAATGCCTATTGATCCCGCCCCTGCACCCGCCGCCCGTCCTCCGGTCTCGGCTGCTGACAGGCCCGTGAAGCCCCTGAACCGGATCCTCCTCATCCGCCCGGACCGGCTCGGCGACCTGCTGATGAACCTGCCGCTCATCCACCGGCTCAAGACCCAGCACCCGCACGCCAGCCTCACGCTGGTCTGCGCCCGGGCCTGGGCGCCTCTGTTCCACAATCACCTCGACGTGAACCGTGTCGTCCCGATCGACGCGGATGGAAAACCCGGCCCGGTGATCCGCCAGCTCGGCCGCGAAAAATTCGACTGCGCGGTGATCACGGCGCCGTCCAAACAATGGCATCTGGCGGCGCTCCGGATGGGGATCCGGGTGCGCGCGGGCTTCGACCGCAAGTGGGGGTTCCTGCTCACTCACCGGACACCGGACCGCAAGGCCGACTCCGGCCGTCATGAGATCGATTCCAACCTTGAGGCCGTGGACCGGCTGTGCGCCGCTCCGTGGAACGGCCGTATGGACCTCGGGATCGACATGCACCCGCGCCGAGCGGAGCTTGTGGAGTCGTTGGGGCTCATCCCGGGCAAGCGCCACATCGTGTTCCACCTGACCAGTTCGAACGCTCAGAAAGAGATCCCATCCTCGGTCTTCGCCGGCGTCTTCGCCAAGCTGCTTGAAAAACCGCGGTACCAGATCATTGTAGTCGGCGCCGACGCGGGTCCGTACGCGCCGATGCTCAAAGTATTCGAAGGGGAGCCGTGTTTCACCGACCTCACCGGCCGCACGGACATCACCCGCCTTGCGCTCCTGTTAAGGGAAGCCCATTGCGTCGTGTCGACCGATTCCGGTCCCTTTCATCTCGCTTGGATCCAAAAAACCCCGACGGTCGCGCTTTTTGTAGAAGGCGCGCCGGGCTCGACGCCGGAACGATGGGGCGTGTACCCGGGATACGCACTGAACCGAACCTTACGCGCCCGTCAGCAGGAATTCGAGCCCGCGGCGATCCTCGCGGCCGTACTGAACATACTTGAGGAGGCCCCCCGATGAGTGCTGATAACAGAGGCGGCTGCGGTCCCGGCCGCGGCGGACGTGACCGGGGACGCGACCGTTCCCAAGGACGTGACCGGGGACGAGGCCGCTGGCGCGGCAGACCCCGTCAAGGCCGCGAAGAGCGTCCCGCATCCGGCCCTCGCGAGGCCGGGCCCCGCAAATTCTTGTTCATCCATCCGTTCGGCATCGGCGATGTGATCTTTTCGCTCGCGGCCGCCGAGGCGCTGGTCCGCAGCGGTCACCGCGTTGATTATCTTTGCAATGAGAGGACCGAGGACCTCCTGCGGCTGTGTCCCACGGTCAGCCGGATCCACCGCTTCGACCGCGCGGCGCTGCGCTCGGACCTGTCCGGGTGGCGATGGGATAGGGTGGCGCGGCGCTACGCCGCTTTGAGGTCCGCGATCGCGTCGGAGCGGTACGATGCCATGCTGGATTTTTCGATGGGACGGGAGTACGCGTTTCTGGCGTTCATGGCCGGCATCGGACGGCGGATCGGTTGGGACTTCAAAGGGCGCGGCTTCTGGCTCACTGAACGGATTCCGGTCGCGGGCTTCGACCGCCGTTCTCCGCGCGACGCGGGCCTGGAATT
>CAZHID010000174.1:3164-3442 GCA_964532445.1 uncultured Planctomycetia bacterium
CCTTGAAGGATTACGGTTCCAGGCCGGTCCCTGAATACCCGTATCTGAACCTGCCTCACGATCCGCAGACAGGCCGCTGGCTGAACCGTCTGACCGGTCACGCTCCTTGGTTCGTGATCGCTCCGGGCGGCGGGGAGAGCTGGGGGAAGGACGCGCATTTCAAGCGCTGGCGGGCGGAGCATTGGGCACAGTTCGCCCGCCTGCTCAAGCGCGACACCCGCGCCGCCGTGATCGTTCTCGGTTCCGAGTCCGAAGCCGCCCTGGTCGAGTCCGTCGTC
>CAZHID010000175.1:0-2175 GCA_964532445.1 uncultured Planctomycetia bacterium
TCCTCGATCAGGCGTTCGAGCGCGAGCCGCGCGACCTCGCGGCGAACGGGGTCGAATGAGGAAAGCACCACCGCGCCCGGGGTCTCGTCGATCACGACGTCCACGCCGGTCGCCTGCTCAAAGGTGCGGATGTTGCGCCCTTCCTTGCCGATGATGCGGCCCTTCATCTCTTCGCCGGGCAGCTGCACGACGCTCACGGTCTGTTCGATCGAAATTTCCGCCGCGCAGCGCTGGATCGCCAAGGCGACGATGTTCTTGGCCTTCTTGTCCGCCATTTCGCGCGCCTCTTCCTCGACGGCCTTGATCATCCGGCTCGCCTCGACCCGGACCTCCGTCTCCATGCGGCGCAGAAGCTGACGCTTGGCGTCCTCACTGCCGAGACCCGAAAGGCTCTGCAGGCGTTCGTGTTCCTCTTCGATCATCCGTTCGAGATCGGCCTTGCGCTTTTCGGCCTCTTTCTCGAGGGCGCGGGCGCGCTCCTGGGTCTTCTCGGACTCGCGCTCTTTGGAGCGCGCGTCATCCATCTGCTTCTGCGCGGCGCGTTCGCGTTCGGCGGAGCGAGCGATCGCCTCCTCCATCTCGCGGCGGCGCAGCTCCTGTGTCTCGTCGAATTCATGTTTGAGCCGGAGCAGGTAGCGCTCGCCTTCCTTCTGGAGTTCCGTGCGGCGGCGGTCGGCGTCCCGTTCGGAAGAGACGCGGATCTCCTCGGCGCGGGTCTCGGCGGAACGGATCTTCTGTTCGCCGATGCGCAGGCGGACCCAGTAACCGAGGGCGGTGAAGACGCTGCCGAAGACGAGGCTGAGAAGGACGAAGGAGAAGAGGCTGGCGGTGCTCATTTTTTTAAGGGCTCCATGAACGGGCTTCCATCCAAACTGCCGGAAGCCCTGATTTTATTTTATTAAGGACAGAACGGAACCGATCTTTGACAGACAGAACAGGAACAGCTTTTACGCGGACAGGACAAGATCCACTTTTTGATCGTGCGGCTCGCGCGGAACGCGGTCCGTGATCTGGAATTCGAACGCCAGCGCGATCCGCGCGGCGCGGGGCCCGAGGCCCGACAAAAAACGATCGTAATACCCTTTGCCCCGGCCGAGCCGGTACCCTTCGCGGTCGAAGGCCCGCCCCGGGACAATCACACAGTCGATCTCCGAAGGCGCAACGGCGCGCGTCACGGCCGGATCGGGCTCCAGGATGCCGAACGGGCCCGCGATGAAGGAGCCGTCCCAAGCCTTGAGCTCCCTGGCCTCGATGACGCCCGCTCCGGGCACGACCCGCGCGACGCTCACGGCACGCCCCTCGGCGAGGCAGCGCCGCACCAGCGGCCGCGTGTCGACCTCTTCGGGCATCGAGACATACCAAAAAATGCTGCGGGCCTTGAGGAAGCGGGGCTCGGCCCAGAGTTTTTCCGCGAGACGCGCGGACGCCGCGGCTCGGTCCGGCGCGGGCATCGCGGCCAGCGCCGCCGTGATCCGGGCCCTTAAGGCTTTTTTTGCTTCGACGATGGGCGTCATCGGGCTCCCGGGTCCCTGCCGTCCGCGGTCAAATGTTGAAGTGGATCGGCTGCGCGCCGGCGTGGGCGCCGGATTCCGGGCGGACCGATTGGATGAGCTCTTCCAAGGACACGCGGTCCAGCGCCGCCGCGAACGCGCCGCTCAGCCGCTCCCAAAAAAGTTCTGCTGCCGCCTCAGGCACGGGCCTCGCCTTCTTGGAGGCGGCCGGGCGCGGCGCGGCGTTCGGGCGCACGAGCGTGTCCTCGCCGAGAGCCCTGAGGAGCGCGCCGACCGTGATCTCCGAAGGCTTGGCCGTCAGCACGTAGCCGCCGCGGGGTCCGCGGACGCTCTTGACCCACCCTTCCCGCTTGATCAGCGAAAGGATCTGTTCAAGGTAGGCGGCCGATATCTTCTCGTCGCCGGAGATCTGGGAAACCGGCACGGCGCCCTCGCCATATCGTTCAGCCAGATGGAGCATGGCCTTCAGGCCGTAGGTCGCGCGGGTCGAGAACTTCATCTTATAAGCGCCTCATGATTCAACTGCAGCGCTTGCAGAGACCGAATAATTTGTGGGAGTGGCTCAGGATCTTGAATCCCTGCTTGCGGGCCTCTTCTTCCTGGATCTTCTCGATCTCGTCGCTCTCGAACTCGCTGGCGTTGTTGACGAGCAGCGTCAGCGGGC
>CAZHID010000175.1:2185-3418 GCA_964532445.1 uncultured Planctomycetia bacterium
CGAACTCGCGGATGCTCTTGCATTTGACGCAGCTCAGATGGGCGGGGGGCTGCTTGCCGACCATCGGCTCGTAGGACAAGTGCCCGTCGCCAAAGTCGTGCTCTTCGAACAACTTGGACTGGATGAGCAGCGCGAGCGTGCGGTAGAGGGTCGCCTTGGAGATGGTCCGATCGCGCTTTTTGACCAGTTCGAGCAGTTCCTCGGCGCCGAAGTGACGCTTGGAGTCGAACGCCTCCAGGAGGATGGTCCTCCGCTGGGAGGTGTACTTGAGGTCATGCTGCGCCAGAAAGGCTTCGAATTTTTTCTCGGCGTCGGCAAGGTACGGGGTCATGCGCCTCCCTAGCTGCTGCAGCGGATCTTGACGATATGGAGCTCTTCGCGGATGGCCTTGAGCTCATCGAGGATCATCAGCTGACCCGCCGTGAGCTTGGCGATGTCTTTCTTGAGTTGGGAGTACTCCGTCTCGTCTGAAATGGCGCTCGTCGCCAGCCCCAGACCCGCGATGAGACCCGCCGCCGTGAGGACCGCCAGCGCGCGCTTCAAGCGGCACGCTCCGCGTCCGGCGTGCGGACGCCGTCACCCGCGGCGGGAATGACCGAACGGATAAAGACCAGGAAGGTCTTGATGGAGAAAAAAGCAAAGACCGCCAGCGTCACGCCGTACGGCCAGGAGGGAAGAGCGATGAGATTTTTTACGAACCAGCCGTCCACGGCGCCCGGGATCCAGACGGTCGCGGCCAGCGCGGCCGCCGTTTCGAGAGCGGCCCGCTTCATCAGATGACCGTGCGCCCGTCGGCGGGCTCGACCTTCACGCCGCGCGACTCGAGGAACTTGATCCCCGCGGCCAGGTCGGCCTCGGAACCCTCGAGCTCCAGCGTCATCTCCCCGACCGTCTCCGTCACGCGCGCGCGGCGGATGTTGGGCATGATGTTGAACTGCTTGGCCATGGTGAACACCACCGGCTCCTGCACCCTGTCCTGGGGAAAAACCAACGTGACGCGTCGTGTTGCCATGATCGTCTCTCCTTTGGCTACCGGGCCCCGCCCGCGATCGCCGGAATGATGGACACTTCGTCGCCGTCCTTGAGCGCGGTCTCGGCGCCGTTCAAAAAGCGGATGTCTTCCTCGTTCACGTAGACGTTCACGAAACGCCGGAGCTTGCCGTCGGCGTCGCAAAGACGGTCCTTGATGCCGGGGAACTTGGCCTCAAGGTCTTTCAGGATGTCGTTCACGTT
>CAZHID010000176.1:0-3300 GCA_964532445.1 uncultured Planctomycetia bacterium
CATGACCAAGCCCACGGCCAGGATCGTCCAGAAGTTTTTCTTCACGATGCCGAAGCTCGCCTTGAGGGCGCCGAAGATCCCCTTGCCGTCGACCACCGCCGCGTAGGGCGCCATGAACATGAAAAGGAGCAGGACAAGACCCGTGATGGCCACGATCACTGCCAGGACCATCGCGGCCGGGCTCGGTTCCGCCTCAGGACCGCCTGTCAGGAATCCGATGATCGCGATCACGGCCAGGATCAACATGACCAGGCCCATCACCACGCCCAAGCCGAGGATCCGGATGTTGTTCTTAAGACCGGTCTGCTTGAAGACGCTGATGCTCTAGCTGCCGTGCTTGGCCACCTGCTCGATGTACCCGATCGTGCCCGCCTGAACGAACACCGTCACCAGCATAAAGAGTATTCCCAACACGATCGTGATCGCCCCGGGCTCAGTGGCGCCGTCGGGAGATACAAAAGGGAGATTGACCAACACCCATGCGAAGCTGATCGCGAAGACCGTCAAGATCAGGCTGACGCTCGATTTGGCGATCGAAAAACCTTTGGCTATGTATCCAAAAATCGACATGATGTTTTATCTCCTAAGGTATTAAGTGGTCAAATCTTAACAAAAATTTCCAAAAAATACCACTTTTAAGAACTACATAACACAGGAAACGGGCCGATTCAAGACCGGATCTCCTGTCGGGCCTCGATGGCGCGCATCAGCGTCGCCCGGTCGGCGAATTCCAGCTCCGTCCCCACGGGGACTCCCTGGGCCAGGCGCGTGACCTTCACCTTGTAGGGCTTGAGCGCCTTGGTGAGGTAGATGGCGGTGGCCTCCCCTTCGGTGTCGGAGGTGGTGGCCAGAAGGACCTCCGTGAACTGCCCCGCCGTCAACCGGGACAAAAGCTCCGGGATCTTGAGGTCGTTGGGGCCGATTCCGTCCAGGGGCGAAAGGGCGCCTAGCAGCACGTGGTACTGGCCGTGGTAAACGCCGGACTTCTCAAGAGCGATGATGTCCTTGGGCTCCTCGACGACGCAGATCATGCGGAACTCGCGGGTCGGGTCGGCGCAGACGGCGCACAGCTCCCGCTCGCTCAGGTTGAAGCATTGGCGGCAGTAACGGATGGATTCGCGGGTCTTGCGGATGGCGTCGCTCAGCCGGTCGGCATCTTCCTTGCGCGCTCCGAGGATATAAAAGGCAAAACGTTCGGCGGTCCGGATCCCGACGCCCGGCATCTGCGAGAACTGCTCGATCAGATGCTGCATCGGTTCCGGATAACCGGCCCCTAGCCGGCTCACTGGATGATCCTGCCCCCGAAGATCCCCATCGCGTTCTTGAGGACGGGGTTCTTGTCGGCGATCTCCTTGGAAGAGAGGCCGGCCGATGATGCGCCGGCGCCGTTGTGGGAGAGGCCGGGACCCGGCTCATCGGCGCCGTTCTGGAGGATGAATTTGACGCGGGTTTCCTTGTTCAGGAGCTCAGAAAGGTGCTTTTCGACCAGCTTCAGGTTCGCGTCGGCCGACATCGCTTCCATATGAAAGGAACACTCCTCCGGAAAACCGATGATCACGAGGTCCTTGCTGTGGTCGATGGGACTGGCGTCCTTGAGATAGCTGGCGGCGGACATCTTTTCGGTCTGGACGCGGCGCACGACGCTCGACCAGAGCTCTTCCAGCGCCGCCGGAGAGACCGCCGCGGATGCTTGAGGCGCGACGGCGCCGGCAGGGCCGGAAGCGGAGGCGGACGGCGAAGTCTGGGACGCTGAGGGCGCGGGAGCGGAGACCGGCGCGGCGGACCGGGGAGCGCTTTGAGACCGCGCGGCGGACGACACGGGTACAGCGGAGGGAGCGGCCGGTGCCGCGGGAGCGGACTCGACCGCCTCGTCCATGAGGGTCATCGGCTCGCGGAGCGCGCACTTGAGCAGCGTCATCTCCAGGGCCACGCGCTTGATATTGAGCCGCTTGGCCTGCTGGACGCCCGCGGCCAGCACACCGAACAAATAGAACAGGTCCTGTTTGGTGAACGCCTGGGCTTCCTCGGTGAGACGGACCCGGAGCGGCTCCGGGACTTCGAGGAGCGCCAGCGCGTTGGAGGCGGTCTTGACGATCATGAGCTGGCGGATGTGCTCGAGGCATTTCTCGAGGTAGTACGCCGCGTCCACGCCCCGCTGGACGGCGTCCGCCGCCTTGGCGATCTCGAAGATCGCGTCAGCGTCGATCTTGAACTTTTCCTTCTTCGCGATCGCGGTGAGCACCTCGACGATCTTGGGCGTCGTGATGCGCTTGAAGTCGAAGCGCTGACAACGCGAAAGGATCGTCGCCGGGATCTTCTGCGCTTCGGTCGTGGCGAAGATGAACTTCGCGTGCGCGGGCGGTTCCTCGAGCGTCTTCAGGAGCGCGTTGAACGCGGCATCGGTGACCTGATGGACCTCGTCGATGATGTAGATCTTGTACTTGCCCGACACGGGGCTGAAGCGGATGTTGTCGCGCACGGCACGGATGTCCTCGATACCGCGGTTGGAGGCGCCGTCGATCTCGATCACGTCGAGGGAGCGGGACGCGTCAATGTCCTTGCAATTGCCGCACTCGCCGCAAGGATCAGGCGTCGGACCTTTGACGCAGTTGAGCGCTTTGGCGAAGATGCGCGCGACGGACGTCTTGCCCACGCCCCGGGGGCCGGTGAAGAGGTAGGCGTGCGCGACGCGGTCCAGCTGGATGGTGTTCTTAAGGGTCGTGGCGACGGCTTCCTGGCCGGCCATGTCGTCAAAATTTTTGGGGCGGTACTTGCGCGCGAGAACAAGGTAAGACATCCGGACTCCTTGGGTTGGACGTATTATAAATGAAATTAAAGACACGTCGCATATTTTTTGGTATATTAAGCTTCCCATTTTTTTCGCCCGTCAATTTGCGCCCCGCCCCGCCATCCCCGCCGCCTGTCCCCGGGACCGCATTGACAATCCCTCCCACCGCCACTAGAATAGCCGGATTATTCTGTGTCGCCTGAGGCTTTTTCCCCACTTTTTGAGAAATTTTTTGATAAAAAATGCTTGAGAACGCTCTTTTTTACATCCTTGCCCTCGGCACGCTGATCTCAGGCATCGGCGTGGTCCGCTCCCGCTCCGCGATCTACGCGGTGTTGTGGCTCGTCCTGGCGATGTGCTTCACCGCCGGTCTCTATATCCTGCTCAAGGCCTTCCTCGTCGCCGTGATCCAGGTCATGGTCTACGCGGGCGCGATCCTGGTCCTTTTCATCTTTATAGTGATGCTGATGGACACCCAGCAGATGAACTCGGTCAACGGCTCCGGCTGGGTC
>CAZHID010000177.1:0-3276 GCA_964532445.1 uncultured Planctomycetia bacterium
ATCCAGCGCGTTTCTTCCGTTTTGGGCCACTTTTGATAAAAATCGTTCACATGCTTCACGGTCTCCAGGTAGGCTTCCTGGATCTGGTCGGACGTCACAGGAATGGGTGTTCCCGGGCTCCCTGCCGCGCTCGGCATGTAGCGCTTGAAAGAATTTTCCCAGTCATATGTACGGGCGGAACGCTCCGGTGCCGGTGTGATGAGCGCTTGAAGCTCCGCCAGTTCCGCGCGCAGCGCACCTTCGATCCCGGCAAGGTCCGCCTGGTTAATGATCCGATCGTTGAGACGGTCCGCCTGGTATCCGCCGATCATCAGATTTAGCCGGCGCAGCAGCGGACGGCCCAGGTCCCTGGCGCGGCCGGCCCAAGGATTGAAGGAGGGATACCCGAGCAGCTGACCCCGGAAGTGGAGAGCGACCTGGAACTGCGACCCAGGACTCGTTCCGATCTTTTGAAGTCCGTCGATGTCGCTGTAGACCACTTCGATGCGGCCGAACCGTTCGGTCAGCATGAAGTTGCCGGTGTGAGCGTCCTCCAGCGCGTAACCGGTCTCGACGGCGCGGACCGCGAAACGCTCGAGCGAGTTCACGACCGCGCGGATCTCCGGCTGAGTGTTGTACCGGCTGGCGGCCGTCAGATGCTTATCGAGTGTTTCCGCCATCCGTTCGATGATCTGGACCGACCGGCCGTCCTTGAGCTGACCGAAGAAGATCACGTGAGGGGTCAGTCCTGTCCCGTCGACGCCCGCGACCGCGCCCCGGATGAGCTCCGGGTCTTCGAACTGCTCTTCGGTCTTCTGGAAACGGGTGACCCGCACGATGTAGTTCGCGTTCCAGTCAAAAACGTCATTGAAGACGCCGCTGCCGAGATGCGCGAGCTCGACCACCAAGCCCTCGGGCGATTTGTATTCAAGCTTGCCGGCGTGACGGCCCGAAGCGGGGCTGATGTATTCCAGGTTGTCCACGAACTGCTGGATCTCCGCGATCTCTCCGGCATGTCCATCGGCCGGGTCCAATTGACGCATGGACGTCCGGTCGGTGGTCGCTCGAAGACCCTTAAGGTTTTCCAGCGCCGCGATCACCTTTTTGATCCCCCGAGCCTCGACAGCATCAGGTTCGGCGTTCTCAAGCAGCGCCCGCAGCGCCTCCGGATATCCGGGCGCGGTCATCCCGCGGCGCGCCGCAGCCGCGTTCGGACCCAGCAATAGGAGCAGGCCGGATGCTCGGAGCGCTTTTTCAAAAACCTCATGTCCTTCCGCATCTGCCTGCAGGCCCCGGACCGCCAGCTGGAGGTCCCGATAGACCGACAGAAGGGACGGGGCGATGGCCGGCACCACGCGGCGATAGACGCCGCGAAGCCATTCGACCGCGCGGTTCACGCGGCGGACCCATCGGGACTCCGCCGCCGGGACCGCGCGCATCAGGCGGCCCTCAAACCAAGGGTTCCCATAGAAATAAGACTGGTCCAAACCACTCATGATCTGGTGGAGCAGCCGGCTGGCCTCCAGAAGTTCTTTGGGCGCCGCGTCGTCCCATCCGCTCATCTCTTCGGCGAGAATGTCCTCCGCGCTCACGAACTCCCGGTCGCGGCGGTCGCCTGCCTCGTCAGGAATGGCGGTCATGAAGCTGTCCCTGAGCCGCGCGAACGCGCGGTCCGTGAGGCGGGAAATACGGCTGTCATTGGAGGGGTAATCTCCGCGCGCGCGGGTCAGGATCTGCTCGACCTGCCGGATGACGGCGGCACGTTTCCTGAGATACTCGGGCCGGTTCGCTTCGAACAGTTCGGACAGGAATTCGACACGGTCTTCATAAAGGCCGGCCCACACCGCGTCACCAGGAGCGTACAGCGCGTTGCGGCTGAGAACTTGATATTGCCGGGACAGCCGCGCGCCGCCGGGCACTTCGGACGTCTTGGACACCGCGGCCAACCGGATACCGGGAAGCTGCGCCGTGGACGTCCCGGCGGCTGGCGTGGCGCGATGGACAAGCAGCTGGATCGGAACCGGCTGACCATCCTTGCCGATCCCCTGCTGCTCGAACATCAGGGCCACTTCATTGACCAACTTCTTGAAGCCCGCGGGGTCAACTTCCATTCCTCGCTTGAGCGCCGTGATCTCAATAAAGCCGGCGCCGATCTTCTTGGTCAAATAGAGATGCCTCCAGGCGACCGGCTTGTCCGCCGCGTTGAGGGCCAGCATCCGGCCCGCCTCCGGACCGGTGATGGTCATCGGCCGCTTTTCACCTTCGATGTTGGTGTGGGATTCAAAGAATCCCGCGTCAGAAGGTTTGGCGACCTGATCGGGCGCGGGGAAAGTCCGCTCCGGATACAACTGCTTGAACGTCGCGAGAACGCTCGCGTAGAACTCCTTGGCCTTGCCATAGTGGGCCTTCGGATCGACCCAGTGCATCTTGAACGGCTGACCCGGGAACTGCTCCGTCCGCTGGTTCAACTCGGTCAACACCATCCAGGTCAGGAACGGCGTGAATCCGGGCTCCGTGATCGCTTCCGTGTCACGCGGTGTCAATTCCGCGAGCGCCGCCAATGGAACGTTCGCCCAGTCACCCTTCCCTTGCATCCATTCCCGCGCCAGATCCGCGAGTGCCGGATGCAGGACGAACGCGTGACGGCCGTCCTCCGAAGCGCCGTAGGCCCGGCTGACCGCGGTGGACGTGCCTCCGATCTGCACAAGCGCCTCATCCATCCGGCGTATCAGGTCCGCCGGCAAAGCGGCCTGCGGGACCCCGATCTCGTCCTTGATCAGACGGGTCTCGATGATCTCCAGGTCCTTCCGGACACTTTTCACCAACTGCTCCATGAGCGCTCCAAAGCCCCACTCGGACAGGGACTCGTACTGGACCTGGAATTTAACGACGTCATCGCGAATGGATCGGATCAGCTTGGGTGCCTGATCGGAATCAGGCTCCTGGACCGAGAGTTTGAGAAGTTGGGTCATGCGATAAAGGATGTTGCCGAACCCATCGGCGGCCTGCGCCAGTAACGTGAGTTCCGACTCGAGCTTGCTCAGCCCGGCGGTGTCGAGGTCCGCGCCGGAACCGTACGCCCGGAACATCGACCCGATCAGCAGTTCCGCCTGGACCCAGAGCGTTTCCGACTTCGTCCAGCTGGTCAGTCCTTTGAACGAAGGATCGGCCTGGACCGACGTGTTGTAAAAATCCATGTAGGACTTGGCGTCCCGGACCCGCTTAAAAAGCATGAAGACACGGGCGGTCACAAATTGAACACGGTACCGGTCGGACGCGTCCAAGCGGGGGTTGGCC
>CAZHID010000178.1:0-3256 GCA_964532445.1 uncultured Planctomycetia bacterium
GTCTGGATCTCGGGATTCCCCTTGCCCGAAAAGATCTTATGCAGATTAGGTCGGTTCAGCTTTGTTTTGGCCGCCAGCCGGCTGATCCCGCCGCGTCCCTCCGCCAAATACCCGAGCGTGCGCATAAAATCACCCTCATCACCGTCTTCGAGGATGGAGTTGAGATAAACTGCCGGGAATAGCCGATCCTGTAATTGCTCCACCAAAAAGTCACGAAAATTTCGCATATCAACCTCCTCTTAGACGGCGGTCCCGGGCGTATTCTTTGGCTTTCTGAATATCCCGGGTCTGACCGCGCTTGATCCCTCCATTCAATACCACGATCCGGTCGTTCAGCTCGGGGATCAAATAAACCCTCAAACCAGGCCCTTTGTTGATCTTCAGCTCCAGCACGCCATCGCCAACGGAATTAAAATCCCCCAAATGCCCTAACGCTGTCAGTCTTTCCAGTCTATACAAAACGAATACCCGGCTCTGATGATCGAGCGACAGGACCCATTCTACGAACGGACATCGGCCAGCAAGCGTCCGATAATGCTCCAGGACCTTCGGTCCGTCTAACAACCCGGATCGGTCATATTGTATCTTATAACATACATATGTTCAACCGCCTCCTCTACTCATATAGACGTTCGAACGAAGCGGATTTATTCACTCACTTCATAATTTTGTCTCACCTAAACAAAAAAGGACCACCCGAAGGCGGTCCTTTTGTACTTCCTGACAAAAATAGCCCGAACGCGAAAGCGTCTACATCACCAGTTCATACCCCATCCGGCGGAGCGGATGGTAGAGGCGGCGGATGGCCTGTTGAGGTGAGGTGCCTTCGCAGAGATTCTCGAGGCAGATAGCGGCGTAGCAGCGGCGGTTGCGGACCTTGAAGACCTTCACCTTTTTGGCGCTGATCTTCTTCAGGACTTGGGCCCTGGCTTTACTGGTCATCGGTGTCCTCCTTGTTCTCCATCGGCGCGGGCTTGACGTAAACGGCGTACGCTTCGCACACCGCGCCGGGCGCGAGCTCCGCCCAGTGCGTGAGCCCCTTCGGGATCCGGACCACGTCCCCCTCGCCGGCGAACAGGGTCCGCTCGCCGAGGTGGACCTTGGTCTGGCCGCTCAGCACGAACACCGTGAGATCGGCGTCGTGGGTGTGCGGCTTTTCGGACTCCGAGAGGCGGACGAACCAATGACTGGACCGGTCGTCCTCCTCTATCTTGCGCGTCGCGATCGGGAGGGCTCGTTCCTCTGCGGTCCACACGGCCCGTTTGGTGCCGGCGGGCGAGACCACGTCCGCCGAAACGGGGGCCGCCGCGGACAGCATCAACGCCGCCGCGAGCGCCCCGATCCGCGCGGAGATCACTTCTTGTCGAGCGCCCACTTCCCCGCGCCCTTGCAAGCAAAGAAAAGGAACACGAAGCAGTAAAGCAGCGCCAACTCACCTTCGTTGACCGTCGGGAAAAACTTCGAACCCATCTCGAACTTCCAGTGGAACTGGCAGTACGCCACCGCCATCGTGCCGCTCGCGATGAAGGCCGCGATCCGCGTCTGCAGACCGATCGCGATCAGAATGCCGCCGACAAGCTCGATCACCCCGCCGATCCACAGCTGAGAGCCGACCGGAGGCTGATACTTCGTGAGCACGCCAAAAAGCTTCTGCACGCCGTGGAACGCGAACATAAGTCCGGCCACGATCCGCAGAAGCGCGTACGTTTCACATTTGATTTTTTCCAAGAGCTTCGGGCGGCCGGATTGATCGAGGGCAAAGGCGCGTTGCGGATGGCCTTCCGGTGCGAGAAAAACTTGACCACGCCCGCGACCGCCAGTGCGGCCGCGGCGGCGACCAAGACCCATCCGGCGCGGGCCGCCCAATGGCCGGTGAAGAACTTAAGCAGCGTCACCCCGCCCACCATCACCGCCAATGCCGCCGTAAAAAACGCCAGGAGCGTGCGCTGGTTCGCCAATTCAGTGCGCTGGACCGCGAGCCGGTCTCTCAACGAGCTGTCCGTGCCGACGGATCCGGAGATCACTTGATCTCCCGGTCCTTTTTGGCGGCGAACCATTCACGCACCGCCTGCGTCCGGTCCCCCTGGATCTCGATCACGCCGTCCTTCACGGTCCCGCCGGTCCCGAACTGCGCCTTAAAGATCTTCGCGATAGCCGTCAGCCGCGCCTCACCATAAGTATGAAGCCCCGCGATAACGGTCACGACCTTACCAGCGCGCTTTTCGATTCGAATATTGGCTTTGGGTGGACCGGTCGAGACAGGCTTCGACGAAGCGGCAGGTGGCACGTCCGGATGTGACGAGGTGACAGAACTGAGGGTCCAGCCCTTCCCCCCGGTCAATTTCATCTGACCTGCCTCTTCAGAATTCCCGCCGCGCCAAGCACCAGGAACAGCCCCACCGTGGCCCAGATCCCCCAGAGCAAATGCGCCTGCGCGACCTCATTCCCGAGCGGGCTGGTCAGCAACTTGAATCCCATGACGACGCCGATCAGCGTGCTCACCACCCCCGCCGCCAAAGCCGCGATCCCGCCCATCAACACGATCACGACTGCCAGCGCCGCGCCGCCCACAGGGACCAGGAACAAATACAAAACCTGCCTCGGATCCTTGCTCTTCTGCCCCAGAACGACCGTCAGCTCCGATACGAACTTAAGGAACTCACTGCGCTCCGACCGCGCGATCTGCCAGCCGCTCATATGGGCCACGCGGGTCCTCCCCGCAAATTTCCCGACCGTCCCGCGGAAGGCGTTCGTCACGGCGCTTCCGACCGTGGTCCCCGTCACCTTGTCGACCTTCTTGCCAAAGACCCCGACCGGCGCCGCCAATTCCGCGTCCACCATCACCCAGGGCGCAAAGAACGCGAGCACGATCCCAAACCCCGCCGCAGCCGCGATCACACTCAATAAAGATCTCATTTTGGGATATACCTCGTGGGTAAGGCGACAAATAGCTGCTCGACCTTCTTTCTGGCCCAAGGCGTCTTGCGCAGGAACTTCAAGCTCGACTGGATCGACGGATCCGCGGTGAAACACCGTATCTTGATCATCCGGCCCAGCGCCTCCCACCCATGCTCCTTAACAAGCCGCTCCAGGATCGCCTCAAGCGTCACCCCGTGAAGCGGGTCATTGTTGGACTTATGCGCTTTCTTGGGCGCCCCAGCCTCACCCGCGGCAGCCGCCGCGGCCCCTTCCGACCCGGTCACTTCCCCGCCATCCCCGCAAAAAAAGCCTCTCCGCCCTTCCGGATCTCCTCCTT
>CAZHID010000179.1:0-391 GCA_964532445.1 uncultured Planctomycetia bacterium
GCCTCAGGTCCGATCGCGACCTTCCTGGTCCAGGACGGCACGCTCAAGACGGGGGATACGGTCGTTTGCGGCAATTTTTACGGCAAGGTCCGCGCGATGATCAACGAGCACGGCCGCCGCGTTCCCGAAGCCCCGCCCTCGGCGCCGGTCCGCGTCCTGGGTCTTTCGGGCGTCCCCTCCGCAGGTGACGTGTTCTACGTCGTCAAGGACGAGATCAAGGCCCGCGAATGGATCAACGAGCGCCAGGACCGCGACCGCAACAAGAACCTCTCCGGCCTTTCGCACATCACCCTGGACGCGCTGTACGCTGAGATCAAGGCGGGCAAACTGCAGACCCTCAAGCTCATCCTCAAGGCGGACGTGCAGGGTTCGGTGGAAGCGCTCAAGGTCG
>CAZHID010000179.1:401-1755 GCA_964532445.1 uncultured Planctomycetia bacterium
AGATCCCTACGAACAAGATCAAACTTCAGATCATCCACACGGGCACCGGCGATGTCTCGCACTCGGACGTGATGCTGGCCGCCGCTTCGAACGCGGTCATCGTGGGCTTCCACGTCGACATCTCGGCGGACGCCCAGGAAACGGCCAAGCGCGAAGAAGTCGATGTCCGCCTGTACCAGATCATCTACGAAGCCAAGACCGCGATCGAAAAAGCGCTCGAAGGCATGCTCGAGCCCGAAAAGAAGGAAGTCCAGATCGGTTCCGCCGAAGTTCGTCAGGTCTTCAAGCTTTCGCGTTCCGGCGTCGTCGCTGGTTCCATGGTGACCAAGGGCAAGGTGGTCCGCAACGCCCTCTGCCGCATCCTGCGGAAGGGCCTCAAGGTCCACGAAGGCAAGATCTCAGGCCTCAAGCGCTTCAAGAACGACGCGCGCGAAGTCGCCGAAGGCTTCGAGTGCGGCATCAGCGTGGACAATTACAGCGAGTTCCAGCCCGGTGATGAGATCCGCGTGATCGAGGTCGAGTTCAAGGCGCAAACGCTCAAGAACTGACCCGGCGCCGGGGCTTTTCAAAGTTCCGTAACCAAGCAAGCGGGGTTTTTTCGCAAACACGTATGCGGATCCTTTCCGGCATCCAGCCTTCCGGCCAGCTCCATCTCGGCAATTATTTCGGAATGATGCAGCGCATGATCGGCTATCAGCACGACCATGACCTCTTCTGCTTCATCGTCAACTACCACGCTCTGACCTCCCAGCGCAGCGGCGCCGAACTCCGGGCCAAGACCCTCGAGGCCGCGGCGGATTTCCTGGCCCTGGGTCTCGACCCCGAACGCTGCACCTTTTGGGTGCAATCGGACGTCCCGGAGGTCACCGAACTCACCTGGATCCTCTCGAACATCACCGGCATGGGACTCCTCGAGCGCTGCCATTCCTACAAGGACAAGGTCGCCCAGGGGCTCGTCCCCAACCACGGCCTGTTCGCGTACCCGGTCCTGATGGCCGCCGACATCCTGATGCTCCAGGCCGAGCGCATTCCGGTCGGCCAGGACCAGAAGCAGCACTTGGAAGTCGCGCAGGACATCGCGGAGAAATTCAACCACGCCTACGGTACAATATTCCGCGTGCCCGAGCCCGACATCCTCAAGGAAACGGGGCTCCTGCCCGGCGTGGACGGCCGCAAGATGTCCAAGTCGTACCAGAACACGATCGAAATTTTCAGCACCCGCGAGGCGCTTCAGAAAAAAGTGATGTCCATCAAGACCGACTCCCGACCCGTGGGCGAAGCCAAGGACCCCGCAGAGATGCCGCTTTTCGCGATCTACGCCGCGTTCCTGGACGAAGCGGCACGGGCGCAGCTC
>CAZHID010000179.1:1954-3243 GCA_964532445.1 uncultured Planctomycetia bacterium
CCGAGGTGCCGAAAAAGCCCGCGCCGCCGCCCGGCCGACGCTCGAAGCCGTCCGTCAGGCGACCGGTCTGGATTACCGCCGCGCATGACGTACAAGGTCAAGCTTCAGATATTCGAAGGTCCGCTCGACCTTCTGCTGTACCTCATCCAGAAGAACGAGCTCGACATCCACGACATCCCGATCACGCTGGTCACCGAGCAGTACCTGCAGTACCTGAACCTGATGCAGAGCCTCAACCTGGACGTGGCGGGGGAGTTCCTCGTGATGGCGTCCATGCTCATGCGCATCAAGTCCAAGATGCTCCTGCCGCCGGACGAGGTCCCGGCGGACGCGCCCGCCGAAGAACAGGACCCGCGCGCTGAGCTCGTCGCGAAGCTCCTCGAGTACATGCGCTACAAGGACGCCGCGCAGTCGCTGCGCAAAATGGGAACCTCGCAAATGGATTCGTTCGTCCGGTTCGCGCCCGAACTCGACATCGACGTCTCGGACAGCCCGTTCCTCGAAGGAACGCTGTTCGATCTGATCACGGCCTTCGGCAAGGTCCTCCAGAACATGCCGAAAGAAGTGTTCCATCAGGTCATCCGGGACGAGTACACCGTCGCCGAGAAGGTCCAGGAGATCCTGGGCATCCTGAAGAACGACGGCCAGAAGGTCCGGTTCACGCAGCTTTTCACCAAGGCGGCCAACCGCCTTGAGGCGATCACCGTGTTCCTCGCGCTGCTCGAGCTGATCCGGATGAAGGAAGTGCTTTTCATGCAGGACGTGCTGTTCGATGACATCCAGATCGTCAGGACCCCGAACCGCCGTCAGGAAGAATTGGAAATGACCGCTCCGCCGCCCGCGGAGCCGAACAACGGAGAGAGCAGTTCATGAACCCAGAGATCCTGCGCCGCGTGATCCAGGCGCTCGTATTCGTTTGCGACAAACCTTTGACCGTCGAACAGGTGAAGGAAGTCACGGGCTCCGAGTCCGCCGACATCCGTCGGACGTTCGAGGAGCTCCGCGACGCCTACGCGGCCTCGGGCAGCGGGTTCCTGCTCAAAGAGGTCGCTGGAGGCTGGCAGTTCTCGACGGACCCCGAAATGGCGCCGCATATCAAAGCCTATGTCCAGCAGCGCGACCAGAAGAAGCTATCGGGCGCGAGCCTCGAGACGCTTTCGATCATCGCGTACAAACAGCCGATCACGCGCGCAGAGATCGAATACATCCGCGGCGTGAACGTGGACGGCTCGATGAAGACGCTCCTGGAAAAAGGCCTGGTCAAGATCTCTGGCCGCAAGGAAGTCCCG
>CAZHID010000180.1:0-923 GCA_964532445.1 uncultured Planctomycetia bacterium
CAGCAGGAACTGCTCACCCTCACCCGCAAGCGGGTCGCCGAGGGCCAGACCGCGTACGAGCCCGTACCGGTCGTGAAGTCCCAGCCCCTCGATGAAGAGGTCAAGAGCTTCGTGTCCACGGTGCGCGGCAGCGGGACCAAGGGCGTCAGCGGCGCCGACGGCCGCGCGGCGCTCGCGGTCGCGCTCCAGATCCTCGACCAGATCAATTCCAAAAAAGTTGAAAAGATCCCCGCTTAGTCCGAAGAAAGTCCTGGTCGTCACCGGCGAAGCGTCCGGGGACCAGCTCGGCGCGGCCCTGCTCGCGTCCCTGCGCCGGCTGCGGCCGGACCTGGAACTCCACGGCGTCGGCGGCTCGCGGATGGAAGCTCTCGGGCTCGTCGGCTTCCTGTCGAGCGGGACCGCCCACGCGACCGGTCTCACCGAGGTCCTCAAGCACCTGCCTGAATATTTCCGCCTGTTCCGCGCGATCCTCGACCGCATCCAGGTCCTCAAGCCTGACCTGATCGTCCTCGTGGACAACCCCGGCTTCAACCTGCGGCTGGCCAAGAAGCTCGTCCCGCTCGGCATCCCCGTCGTCGGCTACGTGTCCCCCCAGGTCTGGGCCTGGAAGGAAGGCCGCGTGAAGCTCATGGCGCGCGTTTACCGCAAGGTGCTGACGCTGTTCGATTTTGAGGAGGAATTTTTGGAAAAGCGCGGCGTCCGCGCGAAGTGGGTGGGTCATCCGATCGCCGAAACATGGCCGCCCGCCCAGACACGGCCTGACGGGACGATTAAAAAAATCCTGCTCCTGCCGGGCTCCCGGCCGACCGAGGTGCGGCTGCTGCTGCCCGTCATGCTCGAAGCGGTTGCCCGCATCTCAGCGGCCCGGCCCGACCTGACCTGGCGCCTGCTCGAAGCCGACACGCTCCCCGCTTCTTTCTACG
>CAZHID010000180.1:939-3187 GCA_964532445.1 uncultured Planctomycetia bacterium
CCTTCCGCCGCAGCCACCTGGCGCTCGCCGCGTCCGGCACGGTGACGCTCGAATGCGCGCTTGCCGGCCTTCCGACCGTGATCGGTTACCGCGTCTCGGCCGTCACCGCCTTCATCGCCCGCTGCTTCATCAAAGTGAAATGGCTGGGAATGCCGAACCTGCTCGAAGGCAAAGAGATCATGCCCGAGCTCATGCAGGAGAACTGCACTGCCGTGAATCTCGAACAGGCGGTCCTTAAATACCTCAACGACCCCGCCCTCGTCCAAAGCACCCGCTCCACCCTGACCTCCGTCCGCCGCCACCTCGGCACCCCCGGCAGCGCCGACCGCGCCGCCCAAGAACTCCTCCCCCTCATCTAATAATTTCGGTTTGTCCGGCCGGCAGGAATACCTGGCTTCGAAGGACTTTTTGCGTGACGAGGCGTCCCCGCCGAGGAACGCAAAGGAGTGAGCGCGCTTCGTCTTTGACGGCGCGTCGGCGGCTATGCCCGGAGCGGACAGGCTCTCCCGTCAACTCTTGGTCAGCAGGACCGGAGCACGCTTAGAGGGTGGAGAGACCTGTCTTGAGCTCGAGCTGGGAGATGTGGTGGCGGTACTTTTCCCACTCGATCTCCTTGTTCTCGATCAGGCTGTGGAAGATCTGGGGGCCGAGCGTGTCGCGGAGGAACTTGGACTTCTTCGCGACCTCGATCGCTTCGCCGAGGCTGGTCGGGAGTTCCTCGACGCCGGCCATCGCTTTTTCCTCGCGGGACCAGCTGACCACGTCGCCTTCGGCGGACTTGGGGAGCGGGTACTTTTTCTGGATGCCCTGCAGGCCCGCGGCCAGCATCACGCTGAACGCGAGGTAGGGGTTGCACGCGGGATCCGGCGAACGGAACTCGGCGCGCGCGTTCTCGGGGCGGCCGGCTTTGTTCATCGGGATGCGGACGAGGGCGGAGCGGTTCTTCTGGCCCCACAGGATGTGCGTCGGCGCCTCGTAACCGGTCACGAGCCGCTTGTAGGAATTGACCCACTGGTTGGTCACGATCGCCATCTCGCGCGCGTGACGCAGGAGGCCGGCGACGTAGTGCTTGGCGATCGGGGACATCTGATGCTTGTCGCGCGGATCGTAGAACGCGTTGCGCTCCCCGCCCCCTTTGCTCGAGGCGTGGAAAAGCGACTGATGCACGTGCATGCCGCTGCCGTCCTGCCCTTCGATCGGTTTGGGCATGAAAGTGGCGTGCACGCCGTGCTGCTGGGCGATCTCCTTGGCGGTCAGGCGGTAGGTCATGACGCTGTCGGCCATCGTGAGCGCGTCCATGTGCTTCAGGTCGATCTCGTGCTGGCCCGGGGCGACCTCGTGATGGCTCGAATGCACGGGGATGCCGAGCTCTTCGAGCGTCAGCACCGTCTGGCGGCGCATGTCGCTGCCGGTGTCGAGCGGCGCGAGGTCGAAGTAGCCGCCCTGGTCCGCCGGCTCAGGCCGTTCGGAGGACTTGAAGTAGAAGAATTCGATCTCGGGGCCCACGTAGAACGTGTAGCCCAGTTGGGCAGCGCGCTTGAGCTGGCGCTTGAGGCAGTGGCGCGGATCGCCGTCGAACGGACGGCCGTCCATGTGGTGGATGTCCGCGAACATACGGGCCACGGCGTTCTCTTTGGGGCGCCACGGGAGGACCTGGAAGGTCTTGGGGTCGCAGACGGCGATCATGTCGTGCTCTTCAGCGCGGGCGAAGCTCTCGATCGAGGACCCGTCGACACCGACGCCCTCTTCGAGCGCTTTTTCCAGCGAATCGATCGTGATCGCGAAACTTTTCAGGAAGCCGAGGATGTCCGTGAACCAGATGCGGATGAACTTGACGTCATGCTCGCGGGCCTGCTGGGACAGGAAAGTGGCGGCATCCCGCTGTGCCTTCGATCCGGACTTGCCGGCGCGGACGGTCGTTTTGGGGCTCATGGACATCTCTCCTTTGATAAAACCGTCAGTCGTTGTCCGGCTGGATGAACTTGTAACCGATGTTGCGCACCGTCTCGATGAACGCGCGCTTCTTGATCTCGATCTTGGAGCGCAGGCGCCGGACATGCACGTCCACGGTGCGCGCGCCGCCGAAATACTCGTATCCCCAGACCTTGTTCAGCAGCGCGTCGCGGTCGAAGACCTGCCCGGGGTGGCTCGCGAGGAACTTGAGCAGCTGGTACTCGGTGTAGGTCAGGTCGACCTTGTCGCCGCCCACACGCACACTGCCTTTGTAGACCATGCCACCCAGCGAGAT
>CAZHID010000181.1:0-2519 GCA_964532445.1 uncultured Planctomycetia bacterium
CACCAGGGTCACGTCCAGATCGAACCGTAATTCTTTGTAGTACCGCCGCAGGCGCTCCGGCGTGAAACCGCTGCGCTCCTGCGCTTCGCAGATCAGTTCCTGCTCGTGCTCGGCGGCCCACTTGCGGCTCGCCAGAAGCGTCTGAAGCACTCCGAGCACGCGGTCGGGATGCTTTTCCCAAAAGTCGCGCCGCGCGGTCCAGACCGCGAAGACGAACGGGCGGCCGGTCCATTCCTGCCACTCCTGAGAGAGGTCCGTCACATGCCACCCGGCCGCCTCAGGCGAATCCGCCGCCCTGAGCGCGTCGTCGCCGATGAGCAGAACCGCCTGGTCGTGCACCGTACTAAGGTCCGCCGTCGAAGGCCCCGCCGCGTACAGGGGCCTGAAGCCGTAGCGCGTCTCGAGCAGGATCCGCAAAAGCGCCGGGGTCGTGCGCCCCTGATCCGTCATCCGGATCACCGCGATGCCGATCTCACGGATGGGCTTTTTGGAAAAAAGTAAACCGCTCTGAACGCCGCTCTCCGAGCTCACCGACAGGTCGGGTAGAAGCACCAAGCGCTCGGCGTTTTGGGCGTAGTGGAGGGCCGAGACGGGCGTGACGTCCAGCTCACCGGCCAGGACGAGCGCGTTGAGACCCGCGGGCACATCGCGCGTGATCGTAACGCCCGGTCCCGCATCCACCGCCCCGTTCAGGATCCCCAGGTCCACCGGCAAAGAGTTGATGTAGCCGATCGAACCGAGGCGCGTCTTGACGGGGGTTTGGGTCATGCTTTAGGCCGCGACCAATTCGTCTTTGCGGAGCTCGGAGTAAATGGAGTTCGATTCGATCGGCTCATGCCCCGTGCGCTTGATGAGGTCCATGAGCTCGCCGTGGGTGAAGCCCGCTTCATGACAGCCGGCCTCGCGCGCGATCGTTTCGTCGTAGTTGGTGCCGCCGAGGTCGTCCACGCCGAAGAAAAGTGCGGCCTGGATGAGCTTTTCGTCGACGTAATTCCAGAGCTGGCGGATGTGGTCGAAGTTGTGGAGCAGAAGCCGCGAAACGGTGAGCACCTGAAGGTCGGTGATCCCGGTCGTTCTCGGGCACTGAAGCTCGTTGTTCTCGGGCAGGTACGCCAGCGGCACGAAGGCCAGGAAACCCCCGGTCTTGTCCTGCAGGTCGCGCAAGTCCATCATGTGGTCCACACGGTCCTCGGGCGACTCGATGTGGCCGTAAAGCATCGTCGCGTTGGTGCGGAAGCCGACTTCATGGGCGACTTCATGCACTTCAAGCCAGCGCTTGCCGGTGATCTTGGTTCCGCAGATCTCCTTGCGGACTTTTTCCGCAAAGATCTCGGCTCCGCCGCCGGGCACGCCGCCCAGACCCGCCGCTTTGAGGCGCGTGAGCACCTCGCGCACGTCGATCTTGTTCTGCCGCGCGAAAAGGTCAAGCTCCACCGCGGTGAAGCCCTGGATCAAGACGCCCGGGCAGGCTTCCTTGATGCCGCGCATCATCGCCTCGTAGTAATCCATCCGCATGTCCGGGTGCAGCCCGCCGACGATGTGGACTTCCCAAACGCCCTTCTTGGCGGCGTTGCGGACCTTGTTCACGATCTCCTCGACGGTCCAAGTGTAATGATCCGCGTCCTTCTTCGTCCGCGAAAAAGCGCAGAACTTGCACGTCAGCACGCACAGGTTCGTGTAGTTCACGTTGATGGAATGGGTGAAGTAGGTCTTGCTGCCGTGCTTCTTGCGGCGGACAAAGTCGGCCATGTAGCCGAGCTCGGGCAGGTTGTTGGACTTGATGAGGCGGTAGCCGTCCTCGCGCGTGAGCGGCGTGCCCGCCTGAACCTTGGCCCAAATGTCAGTGAATTCGCGAATAACTTGCATAGAACTCCTTTTCGACTCTACTCGTCCATTCCCTTCCAGCGGCGGTCCAATCCGTGCTCGACACCCGCCAGATCCAAAATTTTCATAACCACAAAATCGACCATGTCCCCCACCGTCTTGGGGTTGTGATAAAAAGCCGTCGTCGCCGGAACGATATGAACGCCGATCTGCGCGAGCTCAAGCATGTTCTTCAGATGGATCGGGCTGTACGGGCTCTCGCGCGGCACGAGAATGAGCTGGCGCTTTTCCTTGAGCATCACGTTCGCGGCGCGGTGGATCAGGTTCATCGTGATCCCGTTGGCGATCGTCCCCAGGCTCGACATGCTGCACGGCGCGATGATCATGCCTTCGTTGTGCACGGAACCCGACGACACGCGCGCGCCCATATTCTTGATGTCCATGAGCTCGAACCGGTCGTTGAGCTTGAAGTGCTTCGCCAGCCCCGCCGCAAGCTCCCCTTGAGTCTTCCCCAGGTCGATGCCGTTCTCCGCGCGCCAAACGTCCCGCGCGTAATCGCTCATCATCATCGTGACCCGCACCTCAGGCGCCGCGAGCAAAAGCTCCAGCGTCCTCTGCGCGATCGGCGCCCCCGACCCTCCCGTCACGGCAAAAATGATATGTTTCATGAAAAAAACCGCCGTTCGAGAGTTACT
>CAZHID010000181.1:2529-3182 GCA_964532445.1 uncultured Planctomycetia bacterium
CCAAAGGCACTGCCGCGCCCACGAACTTCAGCGGCATGCTGAACGCCGCCAGCGTGCAAAAAACGATGCTCATGATGCCGTTGAGCGTAAAAAATGCCGCGTTCACGTACTTTTCACGGTCCTGCCGGACCAAAAAGTGTTCAAAAACCAGCAATCCCGCCGCCGCCCCGATCGCCACCCAATAAATGGGCCCTAAGTGGACCATTATACCAACCGTCACAAATAAAATCAGAACTCCCGTATGCGCCCACGCGGCCGCTTTAAGGGCCGTTTCCTCCCCGTACCGGGCCGGGATCGAGTAGAGCCGTGCCGACCGGTCAAAGTCCGCGTCCTGCAGGCTGTAGAACATATCGAACCCCGCCACCCAGAGCATGCCGCCAAGCGCCCGCGCCCACGCCCCCGGCTCGCACCGCCCGGTCGCCGCCAGCCACCCGCCCATCGGCGCGCACGCCAGGACCAACCCCGCCCCGAAGTGACACAGGATCGTGAACCGCTTCATGTAATGGTAGGCCACGAGCAGCACCACCGCCACCGGCAAAAGCCGCAAACAGATCGGCGGCAGCTGCCAGACCCCAATAATGAGAAGAATAAAGCTGATGGCTATGGCCCCAGCCGCAAACTTTTGACTGAGCGCGCCCGTGACCAGCGCCCGG
>CAZHID010000182.1:0-378 GCA_964532445.1 uncultured Planctomycetia bacterium
AGCTCGATTGCGCGAACGCGAGCGCCCAGGACGCCGTCCACAAAAGCGGGAGCGCCGAACCCTTGGCCGCGCCGCGTCCCGACCATTCCCGCCAAAAAGCAACGTTCCAGATCGCCGCGGACCCGGCGCGCGGAACCGCGCCCGGCAAAGCGCGGCGCGACGGGTCGAGGCTTTCGGGGAGTTTCCAGCCGACAAAAATAAAGCTCAGCGCGCTCATAACCGCCGCGAACAGGCCCGGCAAAAAGTAAGGACGGCTCTGTGTCCACTCGCCCCAGAACGGCTGCAGCAGCAGCACCGAAAGCGCCGGCCCGACGGCGAACCCGATGCCGAACGCGGCGCCGATCGCCCCCATCCCTTTCGCCCGGTCTTCCGGTCCCG
>CAZHID010000182.1:388-3175 GCA_964532445.1 uncultured Planctomycetia bacterium
CTGCGCGGCGGCGATGTTCCCGCCGGCCAGACCCGCCGCCAGCCGCGAGATGAAGAGCCATTCGAACGAGTGGGAGAACGCGAACACCAGGTAAGCGCAGGAAGCGCCGAAGGTCGAGATCAGCATCACGGGCCGCCGGCCGACCTTGTCGGACCATCGGCCCCACAGCGGCGACGCCGCCATTTGAGCGATCGAGTAGATGCTGAAGAGCCAGCCGATCTGAAAGGCCGAAGCGCCCAGGTTGTGCGCGTAAAAGGGTAGAAGCGGCAGGACGATCCCGAACCCGATCAAGTCCACGAGAACGACCAGGAAGACCGGCAGAAGGCCCGCCCGGCGGCGGTTATTCGTCATCGAGCGAGATGACGTCGTCGTCATCCGCGGCATTTTCATGGAGGTCGGAACCGCGGCGTTCCTGCTGCTGCCAGTCCGTACGCGGGCGCTCCTCCTCGACCGCTTCGACGGTCTCATAGAGATGCGACGGCAGCTCTTCCACGAACGGCGACGGGCGGGCGATCACGAGCCCCGCCTCCCGGTCATAACGGGTCATCGGATGGATCATATAAAGTTCGTCCTGGGCACGCGTGACCGCGACGTAGAACAACCGGCGCTCCTCTTCCAGCGCGCGTTCGTCGTTCTTGGACTGGTGATGCGGAAATTGACCGTCCGAGAGACCGAGCACGAAGACCACCTTCCACTCAAGGCCTTTCGCCTGATGGATCGTGGAGAGCACGAGCTGATCGTCCTCATCGACCTTCGCTTGCCCCTGCCCCGCAAAGCTCTCACCCCTGAAGTTCTCGCGCAGTGCCAGATCGCTCAAAAAAGATTCCAACGACTTGTAGGTGTGGGCGAAATTGACGAGTTCCTTCAAGTCCTCGATCCGGTCGCGCGCGTTGTCGAAGCGGACCAGCATGTCCTTCGAGTAACCCGCATCGAGGATCCTCTGGATCAAAAGGTCCGGGTGCGCGGCGTCCTTGGGGTCCGAAAGCTTTTTCATCAATGACTTGAAGGATTCCACGCCCGCGCGGGCACGCTTGTTGGCCTTGAGACCGAAGTCTTCCGTCGCCAACCTCGCCTGCCCGCCCTGCGCGGTCAGGTTGCCGAGGTACTCGCCATGAAGCTTGTCGGCGATGCCGGGACCGATCCCGGGGTACAGCGTCAGCGCGCGGGCCCAGGACACGGCGTCCTTGGGGTTTTCCAGGACCTTCAGGTAAGCCAGCACGTCCTTGATATGCGCCTGCTCAAAAAAACGGACGCCGCCTCTCAGCACGTACGGGACCTGGCGGCGCGCCAGTTCCATTTCGAGTTCAGCGGCCTGGTAGCGCGCGCGGAACAGGACCGCGATCTGCTTGAGCTCGACACCTTCCTCGACCAGCTCAAGGATGCGCTGGGCGATGAACGTGGACTGGTCCCTCATGTCGCGGACCTTGATGAGCTCCGGGAGCTTGGAGGATCCGCGGACGCTGACCAGCTCCTTGACGAACTGGCGGAGGTTGTTGCGGATGGAGCCGTTGGCGAGCGCGAGCACCTCGGGGGTCGAGCGGTAATTCGTGAGCAGCTTGAAGATCTTCACGGCCTCGTGGCGTTTCGGAAAATCCAGGATGTTCTGCACCTCCGCCCCGCGGAACGAGTAGATCGACTGCGCGTCGTCGCCGACGACCAGCAGGTTCTTGTGCCGGCGGGACAGAAGTTCCATCACCACGTTTTGGAGCGGGTTGATGTCCTGGTACTCGTCCACGAGACAATATTTGAACTGGTCGGAGAGACGCTCGCCGGTCTCGGGATGGTCCTTGAGCAGACGGACCCACGTGAGCAAGAGGTCGTCGAAGTCGAGACTGTTGGACTCGCGCTTGCGGCGCTCGTATTCCGCCGCGATCATCCAGAAGCCGTCCTCGAGATGGGAAAAATACGGGTAGCGCTCTTCGAGGACCTGGCGAAGGGTCTTCTGGGTGTTCGCCGCGTACGACAGCGCCCCGTGAACGACGCCCGCCTGCGGGAAGCGCAGGTCCGTCGGCTTGAAAGGCAGCACGGAGTAGCAGGATTTGAGGAGCGTCCGGGAATCCTCTTCATCGAGGATGCCGAAGCCGCTCGTGAGCCCCAGCACGGCCGCGTTCTGGCGCAGGATCCGGTGACCGATGTGGTGGAATGTGCCGCACCAGAGACCCTGCAGCGAGCCGCCCAGGTGGCGCTCCATCCGGTTACGCATTTCGGCGGCGGCCTTGTTCGTGAAGGTCACGAGCAGCACGCGGTCGGCGGGAACACCGCTTTCGAGGAGGTAGAGAACGCGGTAGATGAGCGTGCGGGTCTTGCCGCTGCCCGCGCCCGCGAGGACCAGGCTCTTGCCGTCGGCGCCCCGGACGACCTCCAGCTGCTCGCGGTTCAGCTCGGCCGTGTAGTCGATCTTGAGCTCACGGCGCTCTTCGGTGCCGTGCAGGACGTACTTGCGGGTCATGAGACCGAAGGGGTTGCCGGCGGTCCCAAGAGTGAAAAGCCGCTCAAGGTATCGCTCAAGCGCCGGGCGATCTTCTGCGCCATCTCGATCTCGGAAGCTTCGAAGGTCTTGTGGAAGGTCAGCGTCGACAGGTTGAGGACGCCGATCTGGGCGGACTGCTTCCAGAGCGGGATACAGGCGAGCGATTTGACCGCCATGAGGCCGCGCTCGTCCTCTCGCATCCGCGAGACGCAGATCGTCTTCAAATCCTTGAGCGACATTCCGGCCAGCCCCTCTCCTAGCGCGAACGATCGGCCGGAGAAGGGATACACACGATAGCCTTTGGCGGCGAACGTCCT
>CAZHID010000183.1:0-3168 GCA_964532445.1 uncultured Planctomycetia bacterium
ACTCCGGATGTCGACGCGCGCCGGCGAGTTCATCACGCTGCGCGAGCTCATGGACGAGGTCGGCAAGGACGCGGCGCGCTTCTTCTTCCTGATGCGCAAGTTCGATTCGCACCTGGAATTCGACCTTGAGCTCGCCAAGAAACAGTCGCCGGACAACCCTGTTTATTACATCCAGTACGCGCACGCGCGCGTTTCCTCGATCCGCAGGAACTACGAGACCAAGGTCGGCGCGTTCACGCTCGAGTCGGCGGACCTCGCGCTCCTCGCGTCGCCCGAAGAGGCCCGGGTCCTGAGGGCGCTGCGCAACTTCGGCGGATCGGTCCGCGTCTCGGCGCGGGAGCTTGAGCCCTGCATCCTGGTCGAATACCTCCAGGGCCTGGCGGCCAATTTTCACTCGTTCTACCAGAAGCACCGCGTCGTCGAAGAAGGGCAGGACCCCAAGCTTTCCGCCGCCCGCATGGCGCTGTGCCTCTCCATTCAAAAGGTCCTCAAGATCGGCCTGAAGCTCCTCGGAGTCTCCGCGCCCGAATCCATGTAGCCGCCGGCGCCCTTGGCGGGCCCGCGGCGGATGAAATGACCAGGACGTCCAGATGATCCAATCACTGCATTTCGCGGTCGGAGAAGAGGTGGTGCTCGAAGAGCGTCTCCGCGCGCTCGGCGACCTCGGTTATCAGCGCGAGCATGCCGCCAGCCAGCCGGCCTATTACACCCACCGCGGTGGGGTGCTGGACGTTTTTCCGTGGGGATTCTCGTTCCCGGTCCGGGTCGAGTTCATGGACAACACCGTCGAGTCGATCTACTCGTTCGACCCCGCCTCGGGCTCTCTGCTCGAACCGCATAAGATGGTCGTCATCCTCGCCACGACCGAGCGCCAGGCGGCCCGGCGCTGGAAAAAATTCGAATGGACCTGGGGCGAGCGCCCGATCCAGCCGTTCGTGGACATCGACCCGGGAGACCTCGTCGTCCACGTGTCGCACGGCATCGGCAAGTTCCGGGGCGTCGAAAAACTCTCCATCTCGGGCGCCAAGCCCAAGCCGCATCTCATCGTTGAGTACCAGGACGACGAAAAGCTCTACGTCCCGCTCGACGACCTGAACCTCGTCCAACGTTACGTCGCGCCGGGCGTTTCCGCCTCCAAGATCAAGCTTTCCAAGCTCGGGTCGAATACTTGGGTCAAGATCCGTGAAAAAGCCCGTGAGGGGATCGTCTCCTACGCCCACGTGCTGCTCGAGATGCAGGCACGCCGGGAGATCCTGCAGGGCTTCCGGTTCGACCGGCGCACCGAGTGGGAGTCGCAGTTGGAGGAAAGCTTTCCTTACGAGGAGACGCCGGACCAGGAAAAGGCCATCCGCGAGGTCATCGCAGACATGGCGGGCACCAAGCCCATGGACCGGCTGATCTGCGGCGACGTCGGCTACGGCAAGACCGAGATCGCGGTGCGCGCGATCTTCCGCGCGATCACCAACGGTAAACAGGCCGCCTTCCTCGTGCCGACGACCCTTTTGGCCGAGCAGCATTTCGAGACGTTCAGCGAGCGCTTCAAGCCGTTCCCGGTCCGCGTGGAGATGCTGAGCCGGTTCCAGACGGCCGCTGAGCAGGCCCGGATCGTGCGGGCGGCGGTGTCGGGCGAGGCGGACCTCGTGATCGGGACGCATCGGATGCTTTCGGGCGACATGGCGTTCAAGAACCTGGGCCTCGTCGTCATCGACGAGGAACAGAAGTTCGGCGTACGCCACAAGGACAGGCTCAAAAAGTTCCGGCTCATGGTCGACGTCCTGACGCTCACCGCGACGCCCATCCCGCGCACCCTGTACCTGTCGCTCGTGGGCGGCAAGGACATGTCCGTCGTGAACACACCGCCCAAGAACCGCGTGCCCATCAAGGCGCGCGTCCTGCCGTACGACGAGGGGCTCATCCAAAAAAGCATCCGTCTTGAGATCGAGCGGAAAGGGCAGGTCTTCTTTGTCCACAACCGGGTCGAGAACATCACGCAGATCGCCCAGAAGATCATGGAGCTTGTTCCCGAGGCCCGGATCGCCGTGGCTCACGGGCAGATGCCGTCCAAGACGCTCGAGGACATCATGCACCGGTTCATCCACGGGGAGGTGGACGTGCTGGTCTCGACCACGATCATCGAATCGGGCATCGACATCCCCAACGCCAACACGCTCATCGTCAACCGCGCCGACGCGTTCGGCCTCGCTGAACTCTATCAGCTCAAAGGCCGGGTCGGCCGCTACAACCGTGAAGCCTACGCGTACTTCCTCATCCCCAAAGGCCATGTGACCACGGCCGATTCGGACAAGCGGCTGAACGCCATCGAACGGCACAGCTACCTGGGGTCCGGATTTTCCATCGCGATGGAGGATCTCGAGATCCGCGGGGCCGGCAATCTGCTCGGGACCGAGCAGTCCGGCTTCGTCATGAGCGTCGGTTTTGACCTGTACTGCCGTCTCCTCAAAGACGCGATCGACACCCTCCAGTCCCAGTCCAAACCTGAATAGCCCGGCCTTCTCACGGCGCTGCGCTGGGCGAGAGAGGGGGCTTTTTAAAATGTTTGAATTGGAGGTTTGATTAGGGGTGGAGGGGTTTTTCAAGAATTGAAAGGGCGGAAAATAGCCTTATCCTTGGGGCAGGGTTGGAAAATGGCCCGGGGAGGTCGCGATGGGTTCGAGACATGTTTCGAGACAAGTTGAGAAAAAGCATGAAAGTGAAAAGAAGCATGAAAAAGTGCTTCTGATGACGCCGGAGCGGCGGCATTTGGTGGTGGAGCTCGAGGAGCCGTATAATCGGAAGGACTTGGAAGTCCTGCTCAAAGCGTTCCGGAAGCGGCTGATGGACGGCGGAGGGGGCGGTGCCCGGCGTGCGGTGGTGGTGAATGAAGTGGACCGGATCGTCGGTCCGGGGTTTGTGATCGAGATGCTCAACGGCCGGCGCGCTGCCGGATCAAACAAGGATAAACACCGGACTTGAAAGATCTTTTTGGACCGTCCCCGGCTGTGAGTGCCGTAGGGGAGTGGACGCAGGTGCCGGAGGGCGAATGGATGTACCGGCCTGCCTTTTATTCGGACGGCGAAGCGGATCGCATGATGGAGTCGCTTCTGCGGGAAGTCCCGTGGAGTCTTCATCAGATCCGGATCTTCGGACGCTGGGTGAACGAGCCCCGGC
>CAZHID010000184.1:0-3141 GCA_964532445.1 uncultured Planctomycetia bacterium
AAAGTCCTTCGCGAAGGCACCTTCTCCTGCCGGCGGGCGACCGAGGTAGCGTGATATAATCGGCTCAAATTTTATGGAGGAAGTATGGCGCTTCAATTAGGACAAGTCGCAGCAGAGTTCGGGCCGCTCAAGTCGGTGGACGGGCGGGCATACGGGTTGGCGGACTTCAAAGAAAAGTACCTTGTCATCATTTTCAGCTGCAATCACTGTCCGTACGTGGTCGCGTACGAGGACCGGATCGTCGCTTTTCAGAACGACTACGCTTCCAAGGGCGTGAAGGTCATCGCGGTGAATTCGAACGATTCCGTGAAGTATCCGGACGACAGCTTCGAGAAGATGGTGGCGAGAGCTAAAGACAAGAAGTTCGATTTTCCCTATCTCCACGACATGGACCAGTCGGCCGCGCGGGCGTTCGGCGCGACCAACACGCCCCACGTGTTCGTGCTCGATGAGAAGCGCGCGCTGCGCTATGTCGGACGCATCGACGATTCGTGGGACCGGCCGGAAAAGGTGAAGCAGCACGACTTGAAGAACGCCCTGAACGCGCTCCTCAACGGGCAGGAACCGAAGCCGGCTTCCACTCTGCCGGTGGGATGTTCGATCAAATGGAAGTGAGCCGCGGTTCTGAGGCGGAGGCCTGATGGAGATCGTTCCGTCCAAGTTCGCCAAGTACATTTTTGTCTGTGAGAACGAGCGGCCGGCCGGCGAGGCCTGCTGCCAACCCGAAGGCACCCGGATCCGGGAGAGCTTGAAGCAGCTCGTGAAGGACCGCGGGCTGGCCGCCAAGATCCGCGTCAGCCGGACAGGGTGTCACGATGTCTGCGCCGAGGGTCCGAGCGTCCTCATCATGCCGGACAACGTGCGGTTGAGCCGCGCGTCCGCCGCCGACATCCACTCGATATTGGAATTGGCCCAACGCGGTCTTTAGAACTCTCAAAAAGAACGATCAAGGAGCAGCGGTATGTACCAGGTCACCAAACAATTCAGTTTTTCCTACGGTCACCGGCTGATCAAGCACAAGGGCAAGTGCGAGCGGTATCACGGCCACAACGGCCTGGCGGAGGTCATCTGCGAGGGCCCGGAGCTCAACGACAACCGGATGCTGATCGACTTCGACGTGATCTCCAAGGCGCTCAAGGGCTGGATCGACGAGGAGCTCGACCACCGGATGATCCTCAACGAAAAGGACCCGATGACGGAGCTTCTCAAGAAAAAAGGCGAGAAGTATGTCTCGATGCCGGACGACCCGACGGCGGAGGCGCTGGCCAAGCTCATCTTTGATCACGCCAAGAGCCACGGCCTGCCGGTCAAAAAAGTGAACATCTGGGAGACCCCGACCTCCCATGCTTCCTATCAGGGATAGCCGCGGGAGAGGCTGGTTGACAATATCCCCGTGTTTTTATAGGTTATCCGCATGAGTTCCGCCAAAGCCGCCCCCAAGTCGCCCAAAAGTCAAAAATGCGTCGTCCTCATCTCGGGCGGCGTCACGAGCCTCGCCCTCCTGGACGAATGCGCCAAGAAATACGGCGCGATCGTTCCTGTGTACGTTCAGAGCGGCTTTCGTTGGGAAGAGGCGGAACTTTTTTGGCTCAAAAAATTCCTGCGCTACCGCAAGCAGGAAACGATCGAACCGCTCCAGTTCGTCTACCTGCCGCTCAAGGACGTCTACATGACCCACTGGTCGAACACGGGCCTCAAGGCCCCTTCGGCCAAGGACCTTTATCATTCGATCCTTCTGCCCGAGCGCGAGTCGCTTCTCCTCACGCGCGCCGCGCTGTCCGCGAGCGCGTTCGACGCGCAGGTGATGGCCGTCGGTTACCTCAAGCCCCGCGGACCGCTGGAGCGCAACGCCGACCTCATGCGCCAGGTGGAAGAACTTTACGAAAAAACGCTCGCCCGGCCCGTTTCGATCGTCGCGCCGTTCATCGAAAAGACACGCGACGAGATCGTTTACGGCATGCGCGAGGTCGGCTACGACTTCAGCTTCTCGTGCCTCGCGCCGCGCGGGTATCAGCACTGCGGCGACTGCTACAAGTGCCAGGAGCGCAAGATCAGCTTCTTCAAGACCGGCATCACGGACAAGACCCACTACTTCAAGCCCCTGACCTCGCTCGCCGCGGCCTCTTCCTCCTAATCGATCCTTGAAGCACGTCCTGCTCTGGTTCTTCCTCGTCCTCGCGACCGGGATAGGACTGGGGCGGTCGGAGCTTTTTCTTCATCAGGACCCGGTCTTTTCGGCGTCCGGCTGCGCGCTCGCGCTGATCGCCGCCTGGATCACGTCGCGGCGTCCGCGTCTCTACATCATCCTCATCGTCGCGGCTTGTCTGAGTTTGGGGCTCTTTCTGTCCGCGTCCTCACCCCGTGTCCTCGCCCAGAAAAAATGGACCGACGCGATCACCCGGACCGGCGGCCGCCTTGTCGCGGTCGAGGGCGTGATGACCGAAGGCCGGCGCTCGTGGCGCGACGGCTACGGACGCGACCGTTATTCCTTCACGCTGACGCTCCCCGAGGGCGGTATGCGCGTCTTCGGGGTCGGTCCCGCGGTCCTGCCCGCGTACGGCGAGACCGTCCGGGTCACCGGAAAGATCGCGGTGCCCGGCGGCCGGACCAATCCGGCGGGCTTCGACTGGCGGAACTTCTTGAGAACGCGGGGGAGTTATGCGGTCATGCGCGCGGACCGCTTTGAAGTCACCGGTCCGCCGCGCGGCGTGTCCGGGGCTGTCTACGCGTTAAGGGAAAGGCTGGTTCGGCGGATGGACGGCGCGCTCGGCGAGACCGCGTCGGACATTTCCAAAGCGATCTTCCTGGGGGAACGTTCGGAGTTGGAGCCCGACTTCCGCCGCGCGCTCGTGAATACGGGGACGCTGCACCTGTTCGCGATCAGCGGTTTCAACGTCGGCTTCGTGGCGCTCGTGCTGTTCGGCGTGCTGACCTTCATCCGGGTCCCGAACCCCGCGCGGTCGCTCACCGTGCTCGTGCTCCTGATCGCCTACGCGGTCCTGGTCGGGGACAATTCTCCCGTGGTCCGCGCCGTGATCATGGCGGGCTTCCTAATCGCGGCGGACCTGCTCAAGACCCGGATCTCGGCGCTGCAGGGCCTTGGCGCGGCGGGCGTCCTGATGCTGACCATGAATCCCGAGG
>CAZHID010000185.1:0-3139 GCA_964532445.1 uncultured Planctomycetia bacterium
CGAGGCCATCGTGCTGACGCGCTATCTCGACTCCGTCGGGGTCTGGACGATCGGCATCGGCCACACCGCGGCGGCCGGTCCGCCGGACCCCGACCATCCAACACCCGCGCTGTCGCTCGCGGACGCCTTCGGCCTGTTTCTTCAGGACCTCGCCGCCTATGAGGCGGATGTGAACGCCGCGATCCGCGTGCCGCTGGCGCAGCATGAGTTCGACGCCCTGGTATCGTTCCACTTCAACACCGGGCGGATCGCTTCCGCCTCGTTGACGGCCTCGATCAACGCCGGAAACAGGACGCTTGCAGCGACGCAGTTCATGAACTGGAAGCGCCCGGCCTCGATCATTCCCCGGCGCAAGAAGGAGCAGCTTCTGTTCCGGACGGGCGCCTTGTCCAACGGCGGCAAGGCCAGCCTGTATCCCGCCACCACCGCCGGGGCGATGCAGACCGCACCGATCGGTTTCTGCGCCGAATGAAAGGCGTGCAGCACAGTTTCCACATCACTCCGCACTTTGCCGCCGGAACCTTTAAAGGCGAAATCACAGAGGTTTTTCGCCGCGCCGAAACCGCCGGGGTCCGTGATGCCCTGGTCATGACGGCCAATCATAAGGGGACCGGCATGGTCGAAGCGGTCCAGCGTCCTCTGGCGCTTTCGCGCCCCGCGGGCTCCATCGAACTCAGGGCGTTCTTCCACGAGTCGATGAATCAGTGGTACCTGGCGCACGACCCGGCGGAGATCACGTCGCTTATCGATGCCGGATGGAGTGATGCGGGCGTCGCCGCGTATGTATTTTCGGACCCCGGAGCGACGATGGAAGGCAGCGCGGTTTCAGCCCGTAATCCGGTTTACAAGCTCCTCAACGCCGCGTCCGGCGTGTGGCACTGGACCGCGAATGCCGATGAGCGTGACCGGTTGACCGCGGCGGGATGGATCCTCGATCAGGAACCGGCCGCCTACGTCGAGCAGGGTTTTGAATTCGCGTTGAAGCAGCCTGCCTTCTACCAGGCGGACAAGGTCTCCGAGACCTTCTTCCACGGCGAACGCGGGGAAGAGCTCACGTACTACACGTACAGCTATGGTGCCGACGCATCGAAGGTCCTTACGACCTCTGTGTATTATTACGGGGATGACGAACAGGTCGCCTCCGCTTCCGCGTCCGACGCGGCCATGCGCAGGAGCTCGACGCACAATGGCAAGATCGTCCTGGCCGGTACTTCGGTGCCTTCGACCGAGATCACCGTTCCGCTCAGGAAGTTCTATCATCCCGGGTTGAGCGAGTGGACCTACCGGTCGGACCTGACCCAGGTGGCGAATTTGATCGCGGACGGTTGGGAAGACCAGGGGATCGTCGGCTATGTTTCTCCTGAGGCCTTGGCTGGAAGCGTCGCGATCCGTACGCTCACCGATATTTCTTCTTCACCTAATATGTCGGCGGGGTCGGACACGCCTCTTGGGACGGGCGGACAACAGCAGGATCCCGGTTCAGGCGGAACAGGCCCCGATCCCTATCAGCCCGGCGGAGCCGCCCAATCTGTGACCCATCTCGCGGAGAATCCGACCGGGTTCCGCTTGTTGACCCCCACCGGCACGACCGTTTCTAGCAGCCGGATGACGCATCCCTCCTCCTATGTCGCCGACAAGCTCGTGCCTAACGGCGGCCAGCTTTGGATCGCCGAGTCCGCGTCGACCGCGGCGACGGATTACGCCCAGGTGGACCTCGGGGGGGCGACCCGTGTCGACCGCGTGGACTACAACAACGATTATTACGGCAACACAGCCGTTTATCAGACGGGATTCCGGATCATGGCCTCGCTGAACGGGGTGGATTGGTTCGTTCTCGTGGAGCGGGACGGAATGACCTCCTCATCGGAAGAGGCGCGTCAGACCAGTTCCTACTTCCTGAACCGGGAGAACACTTGCGGCGAAGGGGACGCCTATTGCGTCAATTGGTCGGACATCACTTATGCCGGCGAGCTCGAGGACGCACCGGTCACGCCTCAGGTTTTCCGTTACATCAAGATGGACCAGATCAGCGCGAAGAACGGTCTGCTGAACTTCAACGCTTATGGAGAGATGCAAGTCTATGCCCGCGGCGATCTCGAGGTGACCGCGACCTCGACCGATCCGAACCTCAGTTACAGTCCGCTTCAGGCGGTGGACGGTGTTTCGGGCGGTTCCGCCCAGCCCGGCTGGGTGGGGCTCACAGCGGACGCTTCGATCACGATCCGGTTGGCGGACGAGCCGATCAATCTGACGCAGCTGACCTACGATAACCGGGTCCCGGCGACGGGCGCGATGGCTGGCGTCATCCAAAAGAATTTCACCATTTCCTATTCGGAGGACGGGGTCACCTGGAACGAGCTGATCAAGAAGACGAACCAGTCCACGAATGCGCTTTTCAACTTCACGCTCACGGACATGGGCATCAAGCGCGCCAAGTTCATCAAGATCCATGATATCCAGGCGGTCAAAGGCAACGAGGTCCGTGCCGCTTACGTCTCCGAGATCGGCATTCAGGCGGGCAAGGCGGTCGCCGCGGGGTATAGCTACTTGCCGGAAAACGGGGATCGGCCCGCGACCTACGCGTCGGCGGATAACGCGTTCGACGGCATCGCGGGGAACCTCAAGCAGGGCTGGGTCGGCGGTAATTCGAACGGGACCAATGATTATCTGGAGATCAATTTTAATGAGACCCGGCAGATCAATAAGATCGTGTATGACACGCGTTACTACGACGGCGGACTGATCAGCGGGATCTGGCAGGAAGCTTTTGCGATCGACGGTTGGGATCCCGGCGCCAGCGGCGGTCAGGGCGCGTGGGTACGTCTGGTGACACGCTCAGGGCTCAGCAAGGCGGAGAACGGCGTCTTTACCTTTAACGTCATCCCCGCGAACGTGTCCAAGCTCAAGGTCCATAGCATTTATTCCAAGTATGACGCGAGCGCCAATTGGCATCACGCGTATGTCGGAGAGATCCAGGTTTTTGACGGGAACACGGCGCCTCCCCCGGCGGTGGCGGAACCTGTGTCGGTGATCGCGCAGTCGTCCTTGGTGCCCGCTGCGAGCGCCACCAGCTCGCATCCAGGGGATTACGGGGCCAACCGGGCGATCGACGGCTACGGCAGCATGTCTTGGCATGGAT
>CAZHID010000186.1:0-3131 GCA_964532445.1 uncultured Planctomycetia bacterium
GTCCAGGGCTTCGCCATCGAGGAAGTCCAACGCTTGCCGCAGATCGTGAGCGGAATGTCACCCAAGGCCGTGGCGCTGGCGTCGAAGCTTTTTCGTCAGATCGCGCCTGAGGTCGTCGAGCTCTCGCCGATGGAAGCCGAGTTCGCCAAGCTTTTTTACAACGCCTACCGTTACATCCAGTTCGCGGCGAGCAACCAGTTCTACATGATCGCGAACTCCGCCGGCGTGGATTACGACCGCGTGCTGGCCGGCATGAAAAAGAACTACGGCCGTCTGCGCGACCTGCCCAAGGCGGGTCTGGCCGCGGGACCGTGCCTGCTCAAGGACACGATGCAGCTGGCCGCGTTCTCGGACAATCAGTTCAGCCTGGGCCACTCGGCCATGACGATCAACGAGGGCCTTGTCCTTTACCTTGTCGGACAGATGGAAAAAGGCCGCACGCTCAAGAACATGACGGTCGGCCTTCTGGGCATGGCGTTCAAGGCCAACAGCGACGACGCGCGCGCGTCGTTGAGCTACAAGCTCAAAAAAGTGCTCGAGTTCCACGCCAAGGAAGTTCTCACCACGGACCCCCACGTGACCACCGACAAGCAGCTGCTTCCGCTCAAGGAAGTGGTGCGTCGGAGCGACCTGCTCGTGCTCTGCGTGCCGCATGACGCTTACAAGGGTCTCAAGATCGCTCCCAAGAAGACCGTGATTGACATCTGGAATTTCTTCGGCCGCGGGGTCCGTATTTGAGCCTCGAAGTCGGGCTGGTCGGTCTGGGCTTCGGGGAACGGGTGACCCTGACCGCGCTGCGGCGGATCCCGGGCGTGCGCGTCGCCGCCGTCGCCTCCGCCCATCCCGAGAAGGCGCGGGACGCGGCCCGCCGTTTGAGCATCCCGCGCGCGGCCAAGAGTTGGCGCGAATTGGTCCGCGACCCAAAGATCCAGGCGGTCGTCTTCGCGGTCCCGCCGGCTGTCCAGTTCGCCGCCGCCAGTGAGGCCGTCCGTCATTCGAAGCATGTCTTTTGTGAAAAACCCCTGGCCCCCGATCACCGTCAGGCGCAGCGGCTCGCCGACCTGGCCGTCCGCCGCCGCGTCGCCGCGGCCGTGAACTTCGAGTTCCCGCGGATCGGGGCGTGGGAAGAAGCCGCCCGGCTCTTAAAAAGCGCGGCCATCGGCCGGCTTCGCGAAGTCCAGGTGACTTGGAGCGTTCAGACCTACCTGGTCCAGCGCGACATGAGCTCCTGGAAGACGGAATCGGCGCAGGGCGGGGCCGCGCTGAACAATTTTGCGACGCACGTGTTCCATTACCTTGAACATTTTGCCGGTCCGTTGCGGCGGTTGAACTGCCGGTTGGTCCGGGCCGCGGACCTCCGGCGCATCAAAGGGGAGACGGGCGTTCACCTGTGGGCGGAGACGGCCGCGGGAGTGCCGGTGACGGCGATGATCTCGACCCACGCGGCGGGTGACCCGGTGCATGAAATCACGTTCCTGGGGAGCCGGGGACGGCTGTCGCTCGTCAACCGGAGCAAGGATTATGGGACTTTTGAACTTTTGTTGGATGGAAAATCGGTGAAGCCGCCGGTCCGGTCCGGGTCCGCGCGCCGCACGGCCGCCGCGCACGCGTCCGAGGACGGCCGGACCGCCCCGGTCGAACGGCTCCTGCGGGAGTGGGTCAGCGCGATCACCCGTAAAAAAACCCTGAAGGCCGGACTGTCCGAAGGCGTCCGGGTCCAGCGGCTGGTCGAATGCGCCCGAGCATCCTCCCGTGCCAAAAAGTGGGTGAACTGTGCCTAATCATTACCTGGTGACCGGCGGCTCCGGCTTCATCGGCTCCGCGGTCGTGAAGCGTCTCGTGAGCGACGGGCACCGCGTGCGCGTCCTCGACGACCAGTCGCGCGGAAAGCCCCGCCGTCTTCAGGAGGTGGAAGACCGCATCGAGTTCATCCAGGGGGACGTCCGTGACGCCCAGAGCGTGATCGCCGCCGCCCGCGGGGTGGACAGCATCCTGCACCTGGCATTCGTGAACGGCACCGAGTTTTTTTATAAGAAGCCGGACCTCGTGCTCGAGGTCGGCGTAAAGGGGATGGTCAACGTGATCGACGCGGCGCGCCAGAACGGCACGCCGGAACTGGTGCTGGCTTCGAGCTCCGAGGTCTATCAGACGCCGCCCCGGGTCCCGACCGACGAGACCGCCCCGCTCTCGATCCCGGACCCGCTCAACCCCCGATATTCGTACGGCGCGGGCAAGATCATCAGCGAGATGATGGCTTTGCACCAGGCGGGCCGGTTCATGAAGCGCGTGGTCATCTTCCGTCCGCACAACGTCTACGGCCCGGATATGGGCGGCGAGCATGTGCTGCCGCAGTTCGTCCTGCGCATGAAGGCGCTCGCCGAGGCGGCCGGCGCGGGCAGCACGATCGATTTTCCGATCCACGGCACGGGGGAGGAAACGCGCTCCTTCATCGATATCCGCGACTTCACGGACGCGCTGGCGCTGCTCCTGATCAAAGGGGAGCATCTCGGCATCTACCACATCGGCACGCGCGAAGAGCTGAAGATCGCCGACGTCGCGCGGCAGGTCGCGGCGTACTTCGGCCGCACGATCCGGCTCGTGCCCGACCCCGGAGCGGCCCCCGGAGGCACGTTGCGGCGCTGTCCGGATATCCGTAAAATGGAAAAATTAGGTTTTGCCCCGAAGATCCTTCTGGCCCAGGGTCTGCCTGACTTGGCCGACTGGTATGTGACACACGCAAAGGAGACAGCATGAACCGTTCCGCGTCCGCCCCCCAAAATTCCGATCCCGCCCTCCGCCGGACCGCCGGCACCGGCACGAGCGTCCCGGTGGACCGCTGTCAGATCTGTTCGGGAACGGAGCTGGAATCCATCCTTTATCTGGGGACGCTGCCTCCCGTGAACCACATGCGGGCCATCGGCTCCCGTCCGACCGAAGAGGTCGCCTACCCGGCCGAGCTCCTGCAGTGCAAGACGTGCGCGCTGGTCCAGCTGGGTCTCATCGTGGACCCGTCGATCCTGTTCCCGCCGGAGTACCCTTACACGAGCGGCACCACCCGCATCCTGCGCGAGAACTTCGCCGAGCTTTACCAGGAAGTGAAGCAGCTGTACCCGATGGAAAAAACCCACCTC
>CAZHID010000187.1:0-3038 GCA_964532445.1 uncultured Planctomycetia bacterium
ATGAAGAAGCCGATATGGAAGTTCAGGTATCCCACGAGGGTCATGAGGCCGATGGCGACCAATGACAGCTGGACCCGGACCAGAGGCCGGACCGTGGGCTTGCTGGGAGGGGTATTCCAGAGCAGGGAGTCCATGGGCCTTATTGTAGCCCTTCGGCCCTCCAAAGACGATCCCCGGCAAGTTTAGAAAAGTTATTGTCCGGAACCCCTTTTGACGGTATAATTCCTGCCTGTCGTTTTTTGCCCTTTTGGGCGCAGTATCCTTTGGAGGAAGCATGTCAGTTGTTATCCGTTTAAGAAAGACCGGCACGAAGAAGAAGATCAAGCACCGCATCGTGGTCTGCGACTCGCGCTCGCCGCGCGACGGCCGATTCATCGAGCTCCTGGGCACCTGGAACCCGCACACCCAGCCCGCGACGCTCGTGTTGGATCAGGAAAAGGCCAAGGCGTGGATCGCCAAGGGCGCCCAGCCCTCGGAGACGCTGAAGTCCATTCTCAAAAAAGCCGGCATCAAGAAGTAAGCCGCAAGCTTTTTTAGACAAACATCACCCCGAGCCTGTCTCGAGGTGATGTTTTGCTTTTATGGCCAAAAAAACCGCATCCCCCAAGCTCCGCTTCGACATCCTCACGCTTTTTCCGCGCATGTTCGACGCGGTGACGGGGGAGTCCATCCTGAAGCGGGCTCAAGAGTCGGGGGCGCTCAAGATCGATGTCCACGACATCCGGTCCTGCGCGACAGATAAGCATCGGACCTGCGATGACCGGCCGTTCGGCGGCGGGGCGGGGATGCTGATGAAGGCGGAGCCGATCGACGCACTGTGTCGGAAGCTTTTCCCGAAGGGCGCGCCTAAGAAAGATTTTTGTTTTATTTACACATCCCCGGCCGGGAAGCCTTTTACCCAGGCCGTGGCTAAGCGCCTGAGCCACAAAAAGCGGATCGCCATCCTGTGCGGCCGCTACGAAGGGGTGGACCAGAGGGTGATCGACCTCTGGGGCATGGAAGAATACTCCATCGGTGACTATGTTCTGACGGGAGGAGAGCTCGCGGCCATGGTGATGGTCGATTCGGTCGCCCGGCTGGTCCCCGGGGTCCTCGGGAACGAGGCATCAAAATCCTTTGAATCTTTTGAGGGTAATTTGCTAGAATACCCCCAATACACGCGTCCGGCAGTGTTCCAAAGTCTCGCCGTCCCTCCGGTGCTCCTCACAGGAAATCACCTAGCGATCGAGAAATGGCGGAACGCTCAAAGTCATGAGCGGACCGTCCAGCGGCGTCCCGATTTATTGAAAGGAAAGCAGTAACATGAGAAACGCACTTATCCAGAAGGTCGAAGCCGCCTCTTACAAACAGGCCGCAGAGATCCCGTCCTTCAACGTCGGCGACACCGTCAAGGTGATGCAGCGCGTCGTCGAAGGAGCCAAGACCCGTTCCCAGGCGTTCGAAGGCGTCGTGATCGCCAAGGCCGGCACCGGCATCCAGACCAAGTTCACCGTTCGCCGCGTCTCGTTCGGCGAGGGCGTCGAAAAGTCGTTCCCGGTGCATTCCCCGACCGTGCAGAGCATCACTGTGACCCGGCAGGGCAAGGTCCGCCGGTCCAAGCTTTATTACCTGCGTCACAAGAGCGGGAAAGAAGGCCGTATTGACTCTGCCGCCAGCGCCGTCGCCAAAGAATCAGAAGCTGCAGCAGTTTGACCTCCAGGTCCGCGAGGGCGGCTGGAAGGTTCTCGCCGGGGTCGATGAGGCCGGGCGGGGACCGCTGGCCGGCCCCGTGGTCTCGGCGGCCGCGATCATCCGCGATCCGTCCGTCCCTTTCCTGTCCCGCATCGACGACTCCAAAAAATTAAGCGCCAAAGCCCGTGAAGCGGCCTTCGAAGAAATTCGGGCCCGCTGCGCTTTTTCCGTCGTGGCGAAGGACTCAAGGCGGATCGACACGATCAACATTTACGAGGCGACGCTGGAGGCGATGCGCGAGGCAGTCGACGCGCTGGGCGAGATGACCCAGACTGACGGGCCTGAAGCGGCCATCGGCAAGCCGGCGCTGGTCCTGATCGACGGGCCGATCAAGCTCGCGGCGCGTTTCCCGGTCCGCGGCATCGTCGGCGGCGACGCGCTGTCGCTCACGATCGCGTGCGCGTCGATCCTGGCCAAGGTGACGCGCGACCGGATGATGATGGACTTTCACGAGCAGTACCCGCAGTACGGTTTTGACAAGCATAAGGGTTACGGCACGGCCCTGCACCTGGCAGCGCTCAAGGCGCACGGCCCGTGCCCGATCCACCGGCGCAGTTTTGCTCCGGTCTCATCAACCTTCTCACCGGCGCCCGTGGACGCCCGACTCTCATGAAACCAGAAACGATCCTGATCGTCGATTACGGTTCCCAGTACAACCTTTTGATCGCCCGCCGCATCCGTGAGTTCGGCGTTTATTGCGAGATCCTTCCGCCCAACTTCAAAGCCTCCGATATCGCCGACAAGCCCATCAAGGGCATCGTTCTCTCGGGCGGTCCCGCTTCCATCTATGAAAAACACGCGCCCGCGCTGAACGCGCTCGTGCTTGAGCAGGGCGTCCCCGTGCTCGGCATCTGCTACGGCATGCAGGCGCTCTGCCATTCACTCGGCGGCAAGCTCAAACGCGCCGCGCACCGCGAGTACGGCCGCGCGCCGCTCACGGTCACACGTTCCGCGTCCGCGTTCTTCAAGGGCGTGCCCAAAGTGAGCCAGACCTGGATGAGCCACGGCGACTCGGTCGTCAAGCTCCCGGCCGGCTTCACCGCGACGGCCCGCACCGGCAACACGCCCAACGCCGCCTGTGAGAACCTCAAGCGCCGCATTTACGGCGTGCAGTTCCACCCCGAGGTCGTGCACACCGAGCAGGGCGCCAAGATGCTCAAGAACTTCGTGTTCGGGGTCTGCGGCGCGAAGGGGACCTGGACCATCCGTTCGTTCGTCCAGGACGGCGTCAAGACGGCGCGCGCGATCGTCGGCAAAGACCACGTGATCTGCGGGCTGTCGGGCGGCGTGGATTCGTCCGTCGTGGC
>CAZHID010000188.1:0-3001 GCA_964532445.1 uncultured Planctomycetia bacterium
TTCGGTTTTCGTTGCGGATTCCTCGGTATGTTGCACCTCGAAATTGTGCAGGAACGCCTCTCACGGGAGTTCAATCAGGATGTCATCACCACCGTGCCCAACGTATCCTACAACGCTTTTACCCGGCGCGGCGAAAGCCTTGTGGTGCGCAACCCGATGGACATGCCCGATCCCACCGTATTAGACTATGCCGAAGAACCGTACATCCAGGCCCAGATCATTACCAAGCCTGAATACATCGGCACCATCATGACGCTTTGTATGGACAAGCGCGGCATCCTCACCAAACAAAATTATCTGACGGAGACCCGGGTAGAAATGACCTTCGAGATTCCGCTGGCCGAAATCGTATTCGACTTTTACGACCGCCTCAAGTCTATCTCGCGCGGCTACGCTTCCTTCGATTACCAGCCGGTAGATTATCGCCTCACCGATTTAGTCAAACTCGACATCAAGCTCAACGGCGAAAATGTGGATGCACTTTCCGCGCTCGTTCACCGTTCTAAAGCAGAGAGTTTCGGTCGGGGTATTTGTTCCCGACTCAAGGAATTGCTTCCCCGCCAGCAGTTTGTCATTGCCATTCAGGCGGCCGTGGGCGCCAAGATCATCGCTCGTGAGACCATCTCGGCCATGCGCAAAGACGTGACTGCCAAGTGCTACGGCGGCGACATCAGCCGCAAGCGCAAACTGTTGGAAAAGCAAAAAGAGGGCAAGAAGCGCATGAAGCAGTTCGGTCATGTCTCCATCCCTCAGGAGGCCTTCATGGCCGTCCTGCAGAAAGAAGAGTAAGTCATGGCGTGGCTGCCTTTCCGGGTCGACAGAGCGCGGGTCAAGAGCGAGCTCAGGGAGTGGGTCGAAGCGATCGTCATCGCGCTCATCATGGCGCTCGTGATCCGCGCGTTCGTCGTCCAGGCGTTCAAGATCCCGTCCGGCTCGATGTACCCGACGCTCAAGATCGGTGACAAACTTTTTGTCAACAAGTTCATTTACCGGTTCCGCGATCCCGAACGTTGGGACATCATCGTTTTCAAATATCCGGAAGACCCGTCCAAGGACTTTATCAAACGACTCATCGGCCTGCCGGGCGAAACGGTCGAGATCCGCGACGGCGCCGTGTTCGTAAATGGTGTCAAGCAGTCGCCCCCCAGTCCGATTGCGAATAACGTCTACTACAATACAGAAGAGGGGGAGGGCTACGGCGCGAATAACCAGAAGGTCGTCGTGCCTCCGGACCATTACTTCGTCCTCGGCGACAACAGCGGGAACTCCCGCGACAGCCGGATGTGGGGCTTCGTCTCCAGGAAAAAACTGGTCGGCAAGGCCTTCGTCCGCTGGTGGCCGCTCCACCGCGTCGGGACCCTCGACCGCGAATTCCCGAAAGATCGTGAATCTACCTAACCGTCTGACGATACTCCGGATCCTCATGGTGCCGGCGTTCATCCTGGCGCTGGTGTACTGGACTCCCGAACGCGCCTACTTAAAAAGCATCGCCCTCACCATCTTCCTCTCCGCCTGCGTGACCGACGCGCTCGACGGCTGGATCGCGCGCCGCACCGGGCAGAAGACCCGCCTGGGCTCGCTCATGGACCCGCTGGCCGACAAGATCCTCCTGACCTCCGCGTTCCTGGCCTTCGCCTGGCTGCCGGGACTCCCGGACGCCGCGCGCGTGCCGGTCTGGCTGACCATCATCGTCGTCTCACGCGACCTCATCCTCGTCACGGGCGCGGCGATGATCTTCATGATGCAGAACCGCTTCGACGCGAACACGAATTTTTTGGGAAAAATAACGACGGTCCTCCAGATGTTCCTGGTGCTCGGGGTGCTCGCCGGCATTTCGCCGGAAATTCTGCAGGGGCTGGTCCTGGCCGCCGCGGCCGCGACGGTCCTTTCGGGAGCGGTTTATGTAAAGGCGGGTATCGCCAAACTAGGCGGAGGAACAGAGCGTGCGTGAAGCCATCGCGGTGCTTGCGGCTTTTTTGATCGGCTCGATCCCGTCCGCTTATGTTTGGGTCCGGGTCAAGACCGGCAAGGACATCCGGACGATGGGCAGCGGCAACGTTGGCGCGACGAACGTGTTCCGCAGCGTCGGCCGCCTGGATGGCATCGGGGTTCTGGTCCTCGACGCGCTCAAAGGGATCGCCGGGGTGCTGATCGGCAGCGCTGTCTGGAACCCGGTCCTAACAACGCCTTCCGTCGATCCGCAGCTGATCGGTTTTGGCCTCGGCATTGCCGCGATCCTCGGGCACGTCTTCACACCCTGGCTCAAGTTCAAGGGCGGCAAGGGAGTCGCGACCGGAGCCGGGGTGGCGCTGGCGGTCTATCCGACTCCGTTCTTTTTGGCCTTCGTCGTCTGGGCGGTCCTCCTCAAAACGACCCGGTACATGTCCGTCGCGTCGATCGCGGCCGCGTACGCTTTTGCGGCGGCGACCGCCTGGATCGTTCCGAACAAGACCCACGCCGCCATCGCTTTAGCGGCCGCCGCCTTCATCACGTGGACCCACCGGGCCAACATCGACCGCCTCCGCAAGGGAAGCGAAACTAAGCTTTTCCATAAATAAATTAGCAGGGGCCCTTGAAATGCCGAGGGGAGTCACGCATACTTCATTATGTAAAAGATTGAATATAAGTTATTCAATATCATAATGAATAAGGCGGACCGATGAAAAATCAGAAGCAGCTAAAGGACCTCCGGGAAGTTCAGATCGAGCGCCACACGTCCGCCAATGGCAAGCGCCGTTTTCTTCGCATGACCGAGCTGATCGAGAAGGACGGCTTCATCGCCCGCGCCCAGAAAAAATACACCTATTACGTGACCGAGCGCCTGGGGCAGTACCTTGGCGCCAATTCGCTTCAGGACTGGATGGCGGAGAAGTCCAAGATCCTCACCCAGAAGCCCCGGCATATCAGCGTCAAGCGCGTCTTCAACAAGGAGCACGGCATCGGCCAAACGACCTGCCGGACCAGCGGCTCCTTCTACGTGGTCAAACAGCAAAAGATCTTC
>CAZHID010000189.1:0-909 GCA_964532445.1 uncultured Planctomycetia bacterium
CGACCGCCCAGATCCAGACAAGCCGCTCCGACCGCGGGCCTTGGAGCCGGAAGCGGTCGGCGATGCGGAGGCCGCAGCCGCCGATCCCCGTCATCACACAGCAGCCGAACAGGAAGGCTTCGAGTGAGGGGCTCACGCGCTCAACCTCGCGAGCGCAGGCTCAAGCCGCGGCAACACATAACCCAGTGTGAACCAGACCAGGATGAACACCGCCCACAACCAGCCCGCCCAATGCTTCATGAGCGCGACTCCGCGCGGATGACCGCCGCCACACGCTCCCCTGACCGGCCGTCCAAAGGACCGATCCAGTTTTGCTCCAGCCAGACCCGCGCGTCCCGATAGACCTTCAGGTTTTTTTCAGACAAAAGATCGGCCCAAGCCTTCCGCAAGCCGGCCGCGTCATGGACGCGCAGGTCCCGGATGAGACCGTGCCAGATCGGCACATGGCAATGCGACATCGGGAAATAATCCAGGATCAGCGTCGGCCGCTCCGCCGCCAGCGACTCGAGCACTGTGTTGGACGGATGAGAAAGGACGGCGTCGGACGCGACGAACCACTCCATCGCGCCCGCGTTGCGGAGTACCCTGCAGCCGGCCGGGACAGGCTGACCGCCCAGTTCACGCTCCAGGTCGAAGTCGAAGTCCAGCGGATGCGGCTTGACCACGAGCTTCCAATCGGGAAGCCCGGCAAAAAGTCCCATCATGTCCCTCAGGCTGCTCACGAACTCCCGGTGCTTGCGCCTCGGGTCCGCGGCATGGGTCGTGGTCAGTGCCGCGAACGCGACACGATCAGAAGGCTTGAGACCCAGACGCCCGCGAACGGCCTCGCGGTTGCCGGGACCTGTGATCGCCGCCAGCCGGTCGTACCGCGGCACGCCGGTCAGCCGCATGAGGTCCGGCTCGACCCGG
>CAZHID010000189.1:919-1760 GCA_964532445.1 uncultured Planctomycetia bacterium
AAGAAGATGGAGTGAGGGATCTGCAAGGTGGGACATCCCGCCCGCCGGGCTGTTTGGACCAGGAGCTTGCGAAAAAGCACCGTGTCCTCATCGACGACCACGGTCATCTTCCCCTGCTTTTTGAAAAAAGCGTCGAACGCCTCGACCATCTCCGCCGCCCGAGGCAGCAGCCGGTCGAAGAAAAATCGGCGGCGATCTTCCAACCAGGGCCGCATCGATGCGCCTTGGTAGCTGAAAAATTCGTTTTCGTAAAAAGCACGCTCCAAGGACACCGAAGCGTCCTTGAGCCGGGCACGGAACGCGGCCATCCGGGCCTTTCCTTCCGGCGAAATACGACGGACCAGGTCCGGGTACGAACGGTAGCGCGCGCGGGCGCCGATCAGCAGAGGCCATTTGGCGAGCCGGAAGGATTCGTCCAAGTAATCCACGCGTTCGGCGCCCAGGTTCTTGAGAACGGTGGCGACGTGTTGGGGCGCGGAGGCGACCAGGACGCGCCCGCCCGAAGAAGCGGCGCGGCGAAGGAGGTCCGGACGGACCAAGGAACGCATCGGCAGGACCGCGGCACGCGCGGCGCGCTTGAGCTGGTCCAGCGGCCTTGCGCCGGCCGGCTTCTTGATCGGGATTGGAAGGCGGAGCTGGGTCGGGTCCATGCCACGGTACAAGGCCCATTTTTGAGCGAACGGCTCGTCCTCGGCCGGCTGCATCCCCCAAACGGTCCGGGACTGCGCCTCCGCGGCAATGCGGATCGCTCCGGCCTGGAGCCCAGACAGGGAGCGCCGCTCCCCCTGGACCATCCGGAAGGCCCAATATAGACACAAGCGCCAATATAATTCGGAAGCCT
>CAZHID010000189.1:1770-2933 GCA_964532445.1 uncultured Planctomycetia bacterium
CACCCAGATCGATGCCTTGATAGGTGAGCAAAGCCGTTATTTCAGGGCGCCGATACCAGTTCCGGGCGGCGGTTTCGGTCAGAGCCTCCACTTCACGGAGGTCATCCGAGGCCGCCACTTCAGACAGATCAATAATACGCTCAAAACCCGCGTCTTGAAGCGCGGTGGCCGAACGCTCTGACCCGGCCACCCACGTCACGCGGCCGGCATCATCCCCCAGGATCCTGACAGTCGGCGCGATCAGTTCCGCCGAATCGATCAGGCAGTACTTATCGCCCGGACTCATGCTCTATTTTTTCTCAAACAACCACCAAGTCAGGTCATCAAAGCCGGCCCGCTCGTTGTCCTGGCTCCACAGAAAGCCGTAATCGACAACATTGAGCCTGAAGTTCTCAAGATAGAACCTCCCGAAGTCCCGCTTGAACAACTTGTCGTCTTCTCCGTGATACGGGATCATCACCGGTGTCCGGTTGAAGTACTCCGCCGCCAGGACATACCGTTTCGAATAATCCACGATCTTCCGGCAATTGGCGAGCAGGTGGTCCGGATGGATGTGGATCAGAACGCCGCAGGTGAAGACGAGGTCGAAGCTTCCCGGATCGTACTTCGATTCGACGATGGAGCCGTTGAATGAGCGGACGGGTTGGACGTTTTGGACCGCGATGTCGTGAGCCTCTTTATTGATCTCGATCAGTCCAAGAGCGGCTTTGGGCAGCACCTTTCTCAATGCCTGAAGATTTCGCCCGATATTTGATCCGCACTCGAGGACCGATGTAACATTCTCCGTCTTGTCGAGCATCTTGCGCCACGCCGTTTCCGCGCCTTGGTGATCGAAATGACTGTTCCGTTCGATGTAACCTTTGCCGAACTCGTTCTGCCAGAATTTTTCCTGTGCGTTCTTATTCATGTTATTGGCCGCTCCAAATATTGTCCTTGATCCATCGGCCGCAGCTGTCCTTGACCCACACTCGCGGGTCCCTGAAGCGGTCCGCCACTTCCTCGAATTGGCTCCGCTTCCAACCAACATAGTCGAGCCATCGGGAAAGGTCACCGGGGATCACATGATCGTATTCCCGGACATACTCAACACCCTGCTCGCGGGTGATGAGGCCGTTCCGGATGTCGCGACAGGCATGGTCCGTGGCACGGCCGTAACCGAACTT
>CAZHID010000190.1:0-2279 GCA_964532445.1 uncultured Planctomycetia bacterium
GATCCCGCTCAGCTCCACCACTTTTTCCTTTCCCGTCCGAATAGCGCTCGTTGATACCGGAGGACCGGGCGGGGTATACTGTTCAGATCATTCGCTCGGGGTTTGAGGCGAATCCCCGCGTAACCGGACCATCAAGGAGAATCATCAGAACATGAAGAACCGTCTCTCTGCTTTAGCGATCGTTTTGGGAGTTGTCGCCGTTTGCGCCTCCGCGCAGGCCGCCGATGACGCCGTTACGCAGACCGTCAGCACCACCGTGAACACCACGGCCAGTGTTGTTACGACCACCGCCGACGCCGTCTACAAAGCCCCCGGTCAGGTCGTCGATGCCACGTACCAAGCCCCGGGCCAGGTCGTGGACGCCACCTACAAGGCCCCCGGTCAGGTGGTCGATGCGGCGTACAAGGCCCCCGGCCAGGTCGTTGACGCGGTCGGATCGGTCGTCAATAACTTCGTCCCCAACAACAAGAAGAGCTGATCCCAGCTCCCGCGTTCTTCCCAAAGGAAGTTCCAAGGTCCCGTCGGATGGCTTTGAAATAGCAAGCGGCCGGCGGGACCCTTCATTTATGGTGCAATTTTATTGTCCGACAGGCCCCTGGAACGGGGACTCGCAGAAGGCGAGCTTGGATGGCGACGAAGCGCGCCACGCGCGGGACGTCTTCCGTCTCAAGGAGGGGGACCCGATCCGTTTGTTCGACGGAAAAGGATCCGCCGCGGCGGGCCGGATCACGGCGGCGACCAAGGCCGGCCTGGAAGTCCGCATTGAGACCCGTCTGCCCTCCGACCCGATCCCTGTCATATCCTTGGAATTGGCCCAGGCGCTCGTACCCGGCGAGACGATGGACCAGATCGTCCGTCAGGCCGCGGAGCTCGGTGTGAACCGTATCTGGCCGGTCGCGTGCGAGCGCAGCGTGGTCCGCCTGGACGCCGACAAGCGCCTCACGAAGCTGGAGCATTGGAAAAAAACAGTTCTGGCCGCCTGCAAACAATGCGACCGGAACACGCTGCCCGAGGTCATGCCCGTCATCACGCCGCGGGACTTGGCGGCCCGGTTCGGTGACTATGCGGCGGTCCTGGCGGCCAGTCCGCAGGACCCTGACGGCGGGCTCGCGCTTCCAGCCTGCCCCGCTACGGGTCCGTCCCGCGCGCTCCTGCTCATCGGGCCCGAAGGCGACTTCTCGCCCGCGGAGATCGCGCTGTTCCGCCAGGCCGGCGCGCGCGTCGTTTCGCTCGGACCGCTGATCCTAAAAAGTGACACGGCCGCCGCGGCCGCGCTCGCCGTTCTCGGCCACTTGTCCCGGGTGTAAACGACCCCATCCAAACTCCGCTATCCGGCCGTTCGAACGTTCCATGTCAAGCCCCTTGTCAAGCCCCCCTGAAAAGGGCTTTTCCCATGGAGAAATCGTGCCCCGGGGCAGGGCTGTGTCAAGCGTCTTGGCCATAAACTTTTTTGTATATTAACCTCTTGAAGTCCCGCAGGTCATCATGTATACTTCGGTATCTCGATTTAGACATGGACCCGATTGTTCACCTTTTTTCTCCTAATTAGGACAGATAAATCCAATGGATCAAGTGATACAAAAGGTGAGCGAATTTTTGCAAACGCTCAGCTGGATCGATTATCTCATCGTCATCGGCATCGGCCGCGGCATCTTCGTCGGTTACAAGTCCGGCGGTTTCATCGAATTGATCCGTTACGTGAACCTCGCGCTCACGCTCGCGGTCCTGGTCGCTTTTACCGTCACGCTCGCGGCGTACGTGCAGACGCACACGCTCCTGAGCGAGGATCTTTCTCAGAAGGTCGTGATCGTCCTGCTCGGGCTCATCACGTACGGCATCCTGCGGTCGATCGCCGGGATCATCCTCAAATTCGCGTCGATGGACAACAACTGGGTGATGAAGCTTATCGGCGTCGCCCTCGGCGGCCTGCGCTGGGCGATCCTGCTCAGCTTCGCGCTTTACGCGCTCAATTCGCTGCAGCTGCTCGTGATCGGCAAGGACGTCCTGGACCAGTCGCGTTGGGGCGCGGGGATCGAGCCGATCGCGCCCGGCATCGTTGATTTTGCGACCGGCGTCGTTCCGCGCGCCTCGTTCGGCGCGAAGTAGACAGGACACCATGATCCCTCAAAACGTTCTGGACCAGATCCAGGACCGCTGCGACATCGTCGAGGTGATCCAGCGCGCCGTCCCGCTGAAACGTGCGGGGAGGGGTTTTTCGGCGCCATGTCCCTTTCACTCGGAAAAGACACCGTCGTTCACGGTCAGTCCGGACAAACAAA
>CAZHID010000190.1:2354-2839 GCA_964532445.1 uncultured Planctomycetia bacterium
GGTTGCCCCGCCGCGTTTGGCCCGCCGGGGCCGGGGGGGGGGGGTACCTTTGCGGGCGGGCGCGCGCGACGCCGCGGGCCGACGCTCCGGTCAAGCAGTACATCGCCAAGCGGCGGCTGACGGACGAAGCTCTTTCTAAGTTCAAGATCGGTTACGCGCCGGACGCGTGGGACACCATCCTCAAGACGCTCGGCCGCGATCACGGCGTCGAGACGCTGGTGCGCGCCGGACTGCTCCTGGAGCGCGGCGAGAAAACGGGTCACTACGACCGGTTCAGGAACCGGATGATGTTCCCGATCACGGATCTTAAAGGCCGGGTGATCGGCTTCGGCGCGAGGGTGCTGGACGATTCGCAGCCCAAGTACGTGAACTCGCCGGAATCTGAGATCTATCACAAGGGCCGGGTGCTGTACGGGTTCTACGAAGGCTTGGAAGCGGTCCGCAAGCGCCCCGGCATGTACATCGGGTCCACCGGCGAGCGCGGC
>CAZHID010000191.1:0-2832 GCA_964532445.1 uncultured Planctomycetia bacterium
CGAAGAAATCCATAAATCCGTCCAGCATCCCCGCGGCTTCTCGGGGCCTGAGAACGCCGTTGACCGCGGCGATCGCCGGTTCATAGACCACCCGGCGGCCTTTCAGGCTCAAACGCTCTTCCCAGCGCATGAGCAGACGGATCTTTTCGTCCCACAGACGGCCCGGCCCGAAGATCGTCGCTATCTCGACGCTGCCGATGTCCAGAAGATCGCGCTTGGCGAGCACCATCAGGTTGTGAATGACCGTGTACTGCGTCCCTTCCAAGAGGCCGTATCGGGCGGACGAAAAATAAACCAGCTCGTCCTCACCGACACCTTTCAAAGCTTCCTGGGCAGCTTCCACGAACCCGCGGTTCGCGTCCGGGTCCATGAGCCCTTCGGTCGAGGACCAATGGAAAGACCCCTTGACCCGCTCCGCGACCGCCTTCGGAAGCCAGCCCGCGTTCCCCAAACGCCCCAGCCAATCCTGCTTGAGAGTGGGCGCCGCCGCGGGGTGGACAAAGTCCGGTCCGAACCCGGCGGATACGCTCATCCTCGCACCCATCCGGGTCACGACAAAATCAAGGACCGGCTCCGCGGCCGCGAAACGGCTGTCGGCGGGGATCACTTCAGCCTGACCGGTGCCGGACCGGCGGACCTGCCACGCGGCGGAGCCCAGCCCTTGGTCCGTGAGAAAATCCTGGAGAGAGACTTTTCCATCCGCCTCGTCGGGGTCGGCGTACAGGACCGCCGTCCTCCGCGCGTCCCCGTCACGGATGTCCAGCCGGACCCTGGCGGCGTAGGGATGCAGCAGGTCCTGCTGGAACGTGACGAGCCGGGTCAGGACCCTGTTCTTGAGAAAAGTGTTCGTTTCACCCGCCGTGATCTGACCGGAACGGACGCGCCGTTCATGGCTGGCGAGCATCCGGTCCGCTTCCTCCAACACCGCAATGCCGCGGACCAGACCCGGCACCATCATGGTCCGGACCTCGGCGCGGTCTGACCGCACGCCGTCGAGGTCTCCCCGCGCCGCGGTGAGGATCTTTTGAAGCTCGCCCCGGAAGGCAGCCAGATCGACGGGGCGCTCCGCGGCTTTCGGGGACGACAGGCGCTTGTCCATCGCGCGCAGGAGCTTGGTCGAACGGTTCAAACTTTCTTGGATGTGGAGTTCGGAGAACACGGCCTGGGCTTGACGGCGCACGCTGCCGCGGATGCGTTGCTGAGCGGCCGCGCGGCGGGTCACCTGCCGGAGAATGCTCTCGAGGATCTCGCTCATCCGGCCCAGAACGACTTTGGGGGAAGCGTCCGAGGTTAATTCACCGTCCCAGGAAGCGGCCGCTTCCCAGGCGTTCGCGAACCACTGATGATGGGCGGCCGAGGCCGTGTCAGGACCCGGCTCGGGCTCAAGGCGGTCGCCGAGCGCCGCGAGCAAGAAGCGGGCAGCCTCCGAACGGATGCGTCCGCGCTCTTCGACGCGCCCGCGAGCGGCCCATTCGCCCATCGACGCGACGCTTTTTAAAATGTACTTCCGCTCCGTCACGGTGAGCGCGTCCCACTCCTCCAGCATCGACTTCAAAAGGACCGTGAGGCCGGTCCAGCCGCTCAAGCGGCGGGTTTCTGTCAGCATGGCTCGGGGCATATGCGAAGTGTAGCGGCGCAGGACCGCCCAAGGGTCCATCGACACGGTGACAAAGGTCTCGAGGTAGCCGCCTCCGAGTCTTGCCTTGAGCCGATCTGCCCAATCCGCCCACCTGGGATCGTTCCCGGCGATCGCGCGCAAAGCCCCGCCCTCATCCAGAAGCGCGGTGCGGACCTCGGCCATGACCGCCTGCGCGGCGGAGCGATTCGGGACGGTGAGCCGCGTCATCGGCCCGCGCGTATCGAGCGCGTCGTCCATCTGATTAAGGATGCTATCCACGGCGGCGGTGTCGGATCGGGCCGCGGCGGCAGAAAGACGGTCGAGGGTGCTCTGAAGCTTGATCTGGGTCCGGCTCCGGACTTCGATCAGATTTTCGGAAACCTCCGCGATGTCCTGCGACTCCACGCGCTTGATCCGGAAGGCTTCCGGCAGCGTCAGCCACGTCACGCGGCCGTCAGTGTCCAGGACGGGGTAAGCGCGCTCAAGCTCGCGTTCCGAGTCCGCGAGCCCGGCCAATTGGACGGCGTCGCGCATCTTATCGAGGGAGGTCGAGGCGCCACGCAGGGACGACATAGCCGCGTAGTGCCGGTTGGACCACCGGCCGTTGACCGGAATGCCGTCCGCCGCCTGGGGATCCAGGAACATCAGCGCGACCTGGATCTGCAAGGTCGACAAGAGGGCGTTCAGCCGGACCAGCCGCTCCGCGATCACCTTGACCTCGTCCCATTCCTCCGCCTGGACCTTGCGGGCCATGGAATTTTCGGTGGACCGGCGGTGCTTCATCACGCGGTCGCGGACTTCCGCCGCGCGGTGGTGCCGGGCGCCGTGGTCCGGGTCCCAGTCGATCTCCGAACGCATCGCCTGGGCCTGCGCCCGCAGCTCGCGTGCGATCCGCTGCCAATCCTCGCCGCCGAACTGATCGGCGCCCAATCCTTCAAGCTGCGTCCTCAGGGCGATCAGCCGGGCCGAAGCGGAACGGATCAGATTCGAAGGGTTCACGCCGCCGGCGCCGCGCGCCTTGAGGCGGTAAGTGAAAAAAGGTGTCTCGAACGGCGAGGACCACACAAAGCCTTTGAGCCGGCTCGCGCGGGTCGTGCGCACGGCGGCGGCCAATACTTCCCGCATCGCATCAGGCCCTGACGCCCTTGCCTGCTTGAAAGCCAGCGGGATCACCGTTCCTTTGGGCAAGTGAGTGGTGTGTCGATAGTCACCGT
>CAZHID010000192.1:0-2816 GCA_964532445.1 uncultured Planctomycetia bacterium
CGGTCCTGACCGGCTCCCGGCCGCACGGGACCCCTTTTTGCTCCCGAGTTCCGCGCACGGCTCGTGTCGTCGGGTATACTGTGGGTCATGCAACGGAGCCGAGCGTGACCTACAAGAGTCTCATGGACTGCGTCCTCGACCTGGAAAAGCACAAACACCTTGTGCGGATCCGGGAGGAAGTCGATCCCGATCTGGAGATGGCCGAGATCCACCGCCGCGTTTTCCAGACCGGCGGCCCGGCGGTTTTTTATGAAAAAGTAAAAGGCAGTCCGTTCCCGGCGGTCTCGAACCTTTTCGGGACGCTCGACCGCAGCCGTTTCATTTTTCGCGGAACGCTTGACCGCGTCAAAAAGCTCGTCCGTGCCAAGGCCGACCCGGCCGGTGTCTTAAAAGATCCCGCGTCACTTTTTTCCCTGCCGCTCGGGGCGCTGCACGCGCTGCCCAAGCCCGCGTTCGCCGCGCCGGCGGTGCTCGCGCACACCACGTCGCTCAAGCTCCTGCCGCAGATCAAATCCTGGCCCATGGACGGCGGCGCGTTCATCCTTCTGCCCCAGGTCTACACCGAGAACCCCGACAAGCCCGGCATTATGAACTCCAATCTCGGTATGTACCGCATCCAGATCTCCGGCAACCGCTACGAGCCGGACCGCGAGGTCGGTCTCCATTACCAGATCCGCCGCGACATCGGCATCCACCACGCCGCCGCCTTGCGCCGCGGTGAAAAGCTCAAGGTCAGCATCTTCGTCGGCGGACCGCCGGCGCACACGTTCGCGGCGGTGATGTACCTGCCGGCGGGTCTGCCGGAAGCGGCGTTCGCCGGCGCGCTCGGCGGAAGAGGGTTCCGGTACGCGCGGCGCGACGGGCATCTGATCTCCGCGGACGCGGACTTCTGCATCACGGGCACCGTCGAGCCGGGCCGCACGCTGCCGGAAGGGCCGTTCGGTGATCACCTGGGGTACTACAGCCTTCAGCATGAGTTCCCGGTCATGCGCGTCGAGCGGGTGTATCACCGCCGCGGCGCGGTCTGGCCGTTCACGGTCGTGGGACGTCCTCCTCAGGAAGACAGCCAGTTCGGTAAACTCATCCAGGAGATCGCGGGTCCCATGATCCCCAAAGAAATTCCCGGCGTGAAGGCCGTGCACGCGGTCGATGCATCGGGTGTGCATCCGCTGCTCCTGGCCGTCGGCAGTGAAAGGTACGTGCCGTACGCGGCGGAGCGGCGGCCGCAGGAGATCCTGACGCTCGCCAACGCGCTGCTCGGCAGCCCGCTGCTGCCCGAAGGGCCCGTGGCCGACGGCCGCAGGAGATTCTGACGCTCGCCAACGCGCTGCTCGGCTACGGGCCGTGTTACTTGGCCAAATATCTTTTTATCGCGGCGGGGGAGGATGCTCCCGGCTTAGACGTTCATGATATTCCCGGATTTTTTCGCCACGTGCTGGAGCGTGCGGACTGGACGCGGGACCTGCACTTCCAGACGGCGACGACGATCGACACGCTGGATTATTCCGGCACCGGGCTCAACGAGGGATCGAAGGCGGTCATCGCCGCCTGCGGGCCCAAGCGGCGGACGCTCGGAACGGAGTTCAGGGCCGAGGTCCGGCTGCCGCAGGGATTCGGCGGACCGCGGGCCGTGATGCCCGGTGTGCTCGCGCTCCAGGCGCCCGTGTTCCGTGACGCGGCTTCGGCCGCCTTGGAGATCGGGGAGTTGGCCGAGGCGTTGGAAAGCGCTCCGGAATTCTCGGACCTCGGGGCGTGGCCGCTTGTCGTGCTCACGGACGACAGCCGGTTCTGCGCCGCGACGCTCAACAATTTCTTATGGACCGCGTTCACGCGGTCGAATCCATCACACGACCTCCACGGCGTCCGCACCGAACACAAGCACTGGGGCTGCCGCGGCGCGCTCATCCTCGACGCGCGGCTCAAGCCCCATCACGCGCCGCCTCTCGTTGAGGACCCGGCCGTCACACGCCGCGTGGACGCGCTCGCCGCCGCGGGCGGGCCTCTCCACGGGATCCTGTAAAGGAAGCCCGGAGATGCGCTCGGGCCCCGTCTCTTCCATGCGCCACAACTTCTACGTCGACACGGAATTCCGCGTGATCCATGAGGACACGGACATCGCGGTCATCAACAAGCCCGCGCCGCTGGCAGTGCACGCGGTGGGCATGTACAAAGAACTCAATCTCCAAACGCTCATGCTCAAGGATCCCCGCTGGGCGGGTACCCCGGTCAAAACGGTCCACCGGCTCGATGCCGAGACGAGCGGCGTGATCCTCATCGCCAAGACGTTCGCGGCCGCGAGCGCGCTGGGCCGGCAATTCGAGGCGGGGACCGTAAGAAAGACGTACGAGGCGTTCGTCTTCGGCTGTCCGCGCGAAGCGGCGGGGGACATCACCGACCCGCTCGGCTACGACAAGTCATCCGGCTTCCAGACCGTCCGGGTCCGCGACGCCGAGAACGGTGAGGCCGCGCACACCCGATACGAAACGATCGCCGCGGGTTCCAGTTACGCTCATTTGCGTCTCACGCCGCTCACCGGCCGTACCCATCAGCTTCGCGCGCATCTGGCGATCCTCGGTCATCCGATCGTCGGCGACAAGATCTATGTGGACCTCGCTCTGTTCGAGCGGTATGTCCGCGGCGGCCTCGACGCGGACCTGCTCGACCGGCTCAAGCTCCCGCGACTGGCGCTGCACGCGTCCGAGATCGAATTCCGCCACCCGTCGGACGGCCGGACGGTGAGCTTCAGCGCTCCGCTGCCGCCGATGCTGACTGATTTTGAGGCGGCGGGCTTGTGATAAAATCGGCGCATGAAAAAG
>CAZHID010000193.1:0-2806 GCA_964532445.1 uncultured Planctomycetia bacterium
CGCCTTATGGGAGCGCGATAACGCCGCGCTTGAGTTGTTTTTTCATGAGACGGGCGCCGTAACCGGGTTTGCGCAGGACGAGGCCGAGCATGAGGCCGCGGCCGCGGACGCCGGCGAGGAGGTCCGGGTGCCGGGACACGAGCGCTTCGAGCTCCAGGCGCAGCAGCGCGCCGGTGTGCTCGACCTTCCGATCGAACCGGCCGCGCTTGAGCTCGGTGATCGTCGCGGCCGTCATCGCGCAGCCCATCGGATGACCGAGGAAGGTGCTCGTGTGCCGGGCCTCGCCGCGCGACGGTCCCCACGCGCCGAAGATCTTGGAGGAGGAAACGCAGGCCGAGATGGGAAAACCGTTCGACATCCCCTTTCCCAGGCAGATGAGGTCGGGCACGACACCGTAATGTTCGAACGCGAACCATTTGCCGGTGCGGCAAAAACCGGAATAGATCTCGTCGAAGATGAGCAGTGCCCCGGCGGAACGGACGATGGGAGCGAGATTTTTCAGGAAATACGGATCGACCGGGCGCACGCCCGCGCGGCCTTGAATGGGCTCGATGATGACGGCCCCGACCTTGCGGAGCTTGGAGGTCTCAAGACGGGTCCGGACCCAACCGAGGAGCCGGTCCACATCTCCGCGCTTCGCTTCGCCTTCCATCGGGAAAGGCAGGAACTCGCCGAACGCGCCGCCCTGCGACGCGAACGGCTCGCGGAAGAAAGGACGGTGCGTCACCTGGAGCGCGCCGTACCCCAGCCCGTGGTACGCGCCGTCGAACGCGAGCACGCCGGGCTTGCCGGTATGAAGGTAAGCGGTCTTGAGCGCCGTTTCGACGGCGTCCGATCCGTTGCAGGAGAACCAGGCTTGTTGGAGCGGCTTGGGCAGGACCGACGCTACGGCCTCGGCCGCTTCGGCCTTGAGCACGTGCGGATGGACGTCGCCCATCGCGTGCCACCCGGCCTCGAGCACTTTTTCAGCGGCCTTTCGCACGGCCGGCGCGCCGTGCCCGAGCCCGCTCACGGCAAAGAACGCGGTGAGGTCCAGGAACTTGTTGCCATCCGCGTCCCAGACATGAACGCCCGAGGCTTTTTGGATGAAGACCGGGAAGTCAGCGTCACCGTATGTGACGTGGGACGGCTCCGAGCGGTGCAGTTTTTTAAGGAGTGTCTGGGACTTCCGGCCGGGGATCACGGCAGGGTCATTCGTGCTCGGCCAGCCAGCGTTCGGCGTCGAGCGCGGCGGCGCAGCCGGAACCGGCGGCGGTGACCGCCTGGCGGTACACGTGGTCGGCGACGTCACCGGAGGCGAAGACGCCCTCGATGTTCGTGCGCGTGCCCTTCTTGAGGGCGATGTACCCTTTTTCATCGAGGTCGATCGCGCCCTTGAACAGCTTCACGTTCGGCTCGTGCCCGATCGCGACGAAGACGCCCTGACAGGCCAGCTCGCTCGTCGTGTTGGTCTTGAAGTTCTTGAGGACCACGCCCGTGACCTTCTTGGCCGTGACGTCCTTGATCTCCTCGATCGCGGAATTGAGGACGAACTCGATCTTGGGGTTCTTGCGCGTGCGGTCGACCATGATCTTCGACGCGCGGAACTCCTCGCGGCGGTGGATCAGGTACACCTTGGACGCGAAACGCGTGAGGAAGTTCGCCTCCTCCATCGCGGTGTCGCCGCCGCCGACGATCACGACGTCCTTGTTCTTGAAGAACGCGCCGTCGCAGGTCGCGCAGGCCGAAACGCCGTAGCCTTGCAGGGCTTTTTCGGACGGGATGTTGAGCCACTTCGCCGTGGCGCCCGTCGCGATGATGACGGCCTTGGCGAGGTACTCCTTGCCGTCGGACTTGATCCTGAACGGACGTTTGGAAAAGTCGACCTCTTCGACGTCCTGCCGCAGAAGCTGTGTGCCGAAACGCTCCGCCTGTTTCTTAAAAAGCTCCATCATCTCGGGTCCGGTGATCCCGTCGGGGAAGCCGGGGTAGTTCTCAACGTCGGTCGTGAGCATGAGCTGTCCGCCCGGCTGACCGCCCGCCATGAGCCCTTCGAACAACAGGGGTTTGAGGTTCGCGCGCGACGCGTAAATGGCCGCCGTGTAACCGGCAGGGCCTGAACCGATGATGATCAGATTCTGGGTATCCATGTCATGACTCCTTCTCAGATTTTGAGGACGATCTTTCCAAAATTGCTCCGCGATTCCATGTGCGCGTGCGCGTCGCGGACACGCTCCAGCGGAAAAACAGAATCCACGACCGGCTTCACGCGGCCCGCCTCGAGCAGACGGACGACCTCGAGCAGCTCCGCGTGCGAGCCCATGTACGCGCCCTTGATCGTGAACTGCCGCATATAAAGGAAGCGCAGGTCCATCTCGATCCGGGGACCGGAGGTCGCGCCGCAGGTCACCATCCGGGCGCCCTTGGCGAGGCACTTCAAGTTCTCGGTCCAGGTCTCGGGCCCGATATGCTCGAACAAAAGGTCCACGCCCTTGCCGCCCGTCGCGTCCAGGACGCCCTGGGCGAACCCGGCCTTGCGGTAATTGATCACGGTCTGCGCGCCGAGCGCCTTGGCCTTGGCGGCCTTTTCCTCCGACCCGACGGTCGTGATGACCTCAGCGCCGGCGAGCCGCGCGAGTTGGATCGCCGCCTGCCCGATCCCGCTGCCGGCCGCGTGGATCAGCACCCGGTCGGTGGACTTGAGCCCCCCTTGCGTGTGCAGCATGTGCCACGCGGTCAAAAAAACCAGCGGCGAAGCCGCCCATTCCTCGACCGATAATTTTTCGCTCACCTTGAGCACGCGCCGCGCGGCGACGACGATCTTCGA
>CAZHID010000194.1:0-2797 GCA_964532445.1 uncultured Planctomycetia bacterium
TGGACTTGGGCACACCCAGCTGGAGGAACTCGTAATAAGACTTGGTCTGGATCTCCGTCAAGTCCGGGAAATCCATCACTTCCGTCATGCGACCCGTGGACTGCCTTTTAATCGGCATAATTACCCCTTAAGCTGTTGGAAAAATAAAGCCGCGACTGAAAAAAGAAGACCGATCCGCCGGGCTTTTCCCGGCAGACGGCAATTTTGATCAAAAAGCTTCAGATGCAAGGCGCGAGGCAACGCCGCGTGGCAGGAGCCACGCAAGTTGCCGAGCAACGCCGCAGCTGGAGCTTTTTCATCAAAATTACTACTTGAGCTCGACTTTGGCGCCCGCTGCTTCCAGCTTCTTCTTGATCTCTTCGGCTTCCTTGATCGCGACGCCTTCCTTGACGGTCTTCGGGGCGGCTTCGACGAGGTCCTTCGCTTCCTTCAGACCGAGCGTGGTGATCCCGCGGATCTCCTTGATGACGCCGATCTTGTTGGCTCCGGCATCCTTGAGGATGATGTCCACGGTGTCCTTCGCTTCTTCGGCGACGGCACCGGCTGCGGCTCCTCCGCCTGCGGCCATCATCATGGGGGCGGCGGCGCTGACGCCGAATTCCGTTTCCATGGCCTTGACCAACTGGGAAAGCTCAAGAACGGACATGTTCTTGATGGAGGTCATCACCTCTTGCTGCTTAGGATTGAGTTGAACGGTAGCTTCTGACATTGTTGCCTCCACTTCTCACTTGTTACGATGAAGATTGTTCTTTTTGCTTGCGGACCGCATCGGTGACATTCACCATGCTGCGCAAGATCCCCGCCAAGGTGTTGACCATGCCGGCGACCGGCGCGTTCATACCTCCACAGACCTTCGCCAGGAGTTCCTGACGAGACGGGAGCTTGGCGAGCTCTTTGATCTGATCCGAACCGTAGACCTGCCCGTCGAGATAGAGGCTCTCGACACGAAAGGTCTCGTTTTCTTCCGCAAATCCGACGAGGATTTTCGAAACTGATGATACGTCGCCCATCGAGAAGCCCAGCGCGCACTGGCCGTCGATCTTGGCCGCGAGGCCTTCCTTTTTGGCGCCGGCGAGCGCTTTGCGGGCGACCGTGTTCTTGACGACCCGAAGCCGGGTGCTGCCCGCGCGCAGGCGCTTGCGCAGGTCCGAGATGCCGTTGGAAGAAAGCTTCGTGAACGAGGTCACGAACACCTGGTTCGACTCGGCGGCGTCCTTCTCGAGCCCCCCGAGCAGAAGCTTCTTAACGAGCGGTCCAAATGCCTTACTGCTCATCTTCGACTCCTTCGCGTACGATTTCTGACATTTCGAGCGTGATGCCGGGGCCCATGGTCGACGAGAGATGCGCCTTCATGACGAAGGTGCCCTTGACGCCCTTGGGCTTGGATGCGACCACTGAATTCATGAACGCCCGCGCGTTATCCGCGATCTTGGCGTTGTCGAACGAGAGGCGCCCGATGGACGAATGCAGGTTGGACTGCTTGTCCATCTTGAACTCCACGCGTCCCTTCTTGATCTCTTTGACAGCCTCGGCCAGGTTGTCGGTGACCGTGCCGGCCTTGGGCGACGGCATGAGACCGCGGGGTCCGAGGACCTTACCGAGCTTCGCGATGTCCTTCATGAGGCTCGGGGAAGCGACGACGACGTCGAATTCCATCCAGCCGCCCATGATCTTGGCGATCATGTCATCGCCGCCGACATGGTCGGCTCCGGCGGCCTTCGCGGCATTACCGGCCTCGTCCTTGGTCAGGACGACGACGCGGATCTGGCGTCCCGTGCCATGAGGAAGCGTTGTCGTTCCGCGCACCACCTGGTCACTGACGTTCGCGTCGGCGTTGAGCTTCACCTGGATGTCGACCGAGGAGTCGAACTTGACCGGCTTGGCTTTTTTCAAAATCGCGACAGCTTCGTCCAGCTTATACGAGCGGGTCGTATCGATCAGCTGGGAGTCGGCCTTGCGTCGTTTGGTCATCTTCACGGCGGTTGATTACTTTCTTAAAAAATATTAGCGCTAGTCGGCGACTTCGATGCCCATGCTGCGGGCGGTGCCTTCGATCGTTCTGAGCGCCTGGCCCATGCTTCCGGCTGTCAGATCGACCATCTTGACCTTGGCGATCTCGGTCAGCTGCTGGCGGGTCACCTTGCCAACCTTGGTCTTGTTGGGCTCGCCGGAGGCCTTCGCGAGACCGGCCGCCTTCTTGAGAAGAACGGACGTCGGCGCGGTCTTGACCTCGAACGTGAAGGAGCGGTCCTCATAGACCGTGATGACGGCGGGCAGCACCAATCCGTTGTCCTGCTTGGTGCGCTCGTTGAACGCCTTGCAGAATTCCATGATGTTCACGCCGTGCTGACCGAGCGCGGGACCGATCGGGGGCGCCGGATTGGCCTGGCCCGCCGGCGCGTAGATCTTCAGCGTGGTTTTGATCTTCTTCTTTGACTTCGCGGGGGCTGCCATTAGAGTTTCTCCACTTGCCAATACTCAAGCTCAACGGGAGTCGTGCGTCCGAAAATGGACACCAGGACCTTGAGCTTACCCTTATTGGGGTTTATTTCTTCGATCGTTCCGTTGAAGTTGACGAAGGGGCCTTCCTTCACGCGGACCGACTCACCTTTTTCATAGATCGTCTTCGGGGTGGACTTCTCCTGCTTCTCTTCGCTGGCCCGGATGATCGCTTCGACTTCCTTGTTGTTCAAGGGAAGCGGCTTCTTGCCGGAACCGATGAAGCCCGTCACGCCCGGGGTGTTCTTCACGAGGTACCAGGTGTCGTCGTTCATCTCCATCTCGATCAGGATGTAGC
>CAZHID010000195.1:0-2190 GCA_964532445.1 uncultured Planctomycetia bacterium
GAACGAGAGACCGCGGTTCGTGTACTTCTTGGCGATCGAGACCACGAGGCGGAGGTTCGCCGCGACGAGCTCTTTCTTCGCCTTGTTGTAGATGAGGTCCTTCTTGGAGGCCACCTTGAGCTTGTCCTTGACGACCTTGAGGGGCTCGTCGAGCTCCTTAGGCGTCGCCTTCTGGCGCTCGAGCACTTCCTTCACCTTCGCCGCGTCCTTGCGGGAACGGGCGCGGGCCAGGTCGCGCGGCACGCGGTCGAGGTCGTGGACCTTCTTCTGGATGTCCTTCAGGAACTCCTCGACGGTCGAGGTCGTGAGCTTGCAGTCCAGCATGAGTTCGATCATGTTGTCCGAGCGCTTCGCGACCTTGAGCTTGCGCAGGTTCGAGTTGAGGCGCTTGAGCGTGCGCGCGACGTCGTCGCGGACGCGGAAGTCCTCCTTGATGTACTCATCGTGCGGGACTTCGTTGTTGCAGATGTCGTTCAGGATGCTGACCACGTACTTGCGCGCGCAATGCAGGCCCAGGACCGCGCTCTTGAACTCGATCTCGGCGGCTTCGATGCGCTTGGCCAGCTCAAGCTCTTCGTCGCGCTTGAGCAGAGGGATCTGACCCATCTGACGGAGGTAAAGGCGCACGGGATCGTCCACCTGCTCGCTGCGGGGAGCGTCGGCCTTCTTCTCGGCGCGTTCGGCGCGCTTGGTCTCTTTGACCTCGGTTTCGCCCGCCTCGGCGCGCTCTTCCTTGTCCTGCTCGACCAGCTCGCGGCCTTCCTCGTCGGAATCCACGACCTCGATGTTGTGGTCCACGAGACCGGCCAGCACGTCGTCGATCGCCTCGGGGCTCGAGACGTTCTGAGGCAGGATCTCGTTGAGGTCGTCAAAAGTGAGGTAACCCTTCTGCTTACCGAGCGCGAGAAGCTTCTCGCTCATGGGGGCGGTGGCGGGCTCGGCCGCGGCGCCTTCCTTCTCGGTCTCTTCGGCGGGGAGCTCGGTCGCGGTCTTCATCGCGGCCTCGATCTCCTCGGGAGTCTCCTCCTTGTCGTCCTCGATCTTGTCCTTGAGGTCGTCATTGCGCTTGCGCGCGGCGCGGCCTTGAGCCTTCGCTTTGACGCGGGCCTGGAGCGGGCTCTGCTTAGGATTGCGTTTGGACTTCGGTGCCATTGGGTCTCCCTTTTCTTGTGTGTCTGACATACTCAATCTGTAAAATCTTGAGAAGGTCCGTATCTTTCGTCCGTTCGGCCTCGGCCATTTCCCGGCGGAGCCGCTGCAGCAGCATTTCCTTTTTCTCGTTCTCCAGCGACTGCAGGCACTGGCTGAACGCGCGGTCGGTGTCCTCGAGGATCTGGACCTCATGCGCCGCCTGGCTGACAAGGAGCTTCGCGGATTCGCGGTCCTGGACCGCGTTCAGGATCCGCTTTTCCTCGATCTCCTGCCAATCGGCCGCCTCGAAGATCATGCGGGCCAGGAACTTCGATTCGTCGTGCGCGAAGTCGTCGACCGTGAGCCTCTCGAGCCCCGACTGCCAGTACTTGGCCGAATGCATCAAAAAACCCAGAAGCTGCTTCTCGAGCGTCCGGACCGGGCCTTTCGGCTTCACCGGCGACGCGCCCTCTTCGCTCTGCGGCTGTTCCGCCGCTCTCGAGGCCGGCGCCGCCTTCGCGAGCTCGACCTTCAGCGCGTCCTCCGAAACTCCCAGTCTCCGCGACAATTCCGCGAGGTAACCGTGCTTCGTGATCTCGTTCGGGATCCGGCGGATCGTCGAGAGCATCTCGGCCGCGATCCGCACTTTGCCTTCCACCCGCCGCGCGTCGTGACGCTTGGCGAGGAGCTGATACTTGTAATCGAACAGCGGCAGCGCCGCGTCCACCGCTTCCCGGAATTTTTCGGCGCCGAACTCCCGGACGAACGAGTCCGGGTCGTGCCCGTCGGCGAGCGTCGCCACGTGCACCGAGCAATTTTCTTCGACCAGAAGGTCCAGTCCCCGCAGGGTCGCCGACTCGCCCGCCTTGTCCGCGTCGAAGAGCACGGTCACGTTCGACGTGAAGCGCTTGAGCGCCCGGATCTGCTCCGTCGTGAGCGAGGTGCCCGATGCGGCCGCGGCGAACTCGACGCCGGCCTCGTGACAGCCGACCACGTCCATGTAACCTTCGACCAGGAGCACCTTCGATTCCTTGCGGACCGCTTCCAAGCCTTCGTAGA
>CAZHID010000195.1:2342-2756 GCA_964532445.1 uncultured Planctomycetia bacterium
GCGGCCGGCGTCTTCGCGAGCGCCTGCCGGAAAAGTTCCGCCGCCGCCTGGACCGCGGCGTACAAAGGCTGCCTCGAATCCTCCTTCTTGCGGAACTCCTCGTCCTCCGCCAGAAGAATGCCCGCCTGCTGGGCCAGCTGCCGCACCGCCTCGGGGAACGTCAGCTTGTCGTACTTCATCACGAATGTGAACACGTTGCCGCCCGCGCCGCAGCCGAAGCAGTGAAAAATTTGTTTGTCCGGGCTGACCGTGAACGACGGTGTCTTTTCCGAGTGGAACGGACACGGGGCCGAAAAACACCTCCCCGCTCGCTTCAGCGGAACGGCGCGCTGGATCACCTCGACGATGTCGCAGCGGTCCTGGATCTGGTCCACAACGATATGAGGGAACATGGTGTCCTGTCTACATCGCGCC
>CAZHID010000196.1:0-2726 GCA_964532445.1 uncultured Planctomycetia bacterium
GATCAGCTAATGCCTCGGTATCACGAACCTCGATCCGCTCAAGTACAACCTGCTCTTCGAGCGTTTCCTGAACCCCGACCGTGTCACGATGCCGGATATCGATATCGACTTCTGCTTCGAACGCCGCGACGAGGTCATCCAATACGTCACCCAAAAATACTCCAAGGACAACGTCTCCCAGATCATCACGTTCGGAACGATGCTCGCCAAGGGCGTGCTCCGCGACGTCGGCCGCGTGCTCGGCATCCCGTACGCCGACGTCGACAAGATCGCCAAGCTCGTGCCTCAGGACCTCGGCATCACGCTCGCCGACGCGCTCGAAAAGGAGCCGGAACTCAAGGCGCTCGCGTCCGCGACCCCTCAGAACAAGCAGCTCTTCGAGCTCGCCAAAGCGCTCGAAGGCCTGCCGCGCCACGCGGGTCTCCACGCGGCCGGCGTCGTGATCTCGAAGGAGGCGCTGATCGAGAACACGCCGCTCTTCAAGTCGTCGGACGACCAGATCTCGACGCAGTACCCGATGAACTCGCTCGAAAAGCTCAACATCCTCAAGATGGACTTCCTCGGCCTGCGCACGCTCACCGTGATCGACGACGCGCTCAAGATCATCAAACGCACCCGCAAGATCGATCTCGACATCAACACGATCCCGATCGACGACCCGGCGACGCTGGAGCTTCTCGGCAAGGCTCAGACCTCCGGCGTGTTCCAGGTGGAATCCTCCGGCATGCGCGACATCCTGCGCAAGCTCAAGCCCAGCCGCTTCGAGGACCTCATCGCGGTGCTGGCGCTCTACCGCCCGGGCCCGATCGGTTCCGGCATGGTCGACGACTTCATCCAGCGCAAGAACGGCAAGGTCAAGGTCAGGTACGACCACCCGCTCCTGGAGCCGATCCTGTCGGAGACGTACGGCATCATGGTCTACCAGGAACAGATCATGAAGGTCGCCTCGAGCCTCGCCGGCTTCTCGCTCGCCCAAGCCGATTCGCTCCGCCGCGCCGTGTCCAAGAAAAAGCCCGAGCTCACCGAACAGCAGAAAAAACCCTTCGTCGAAGGCTCCGTCAAGAACGGCGTCCCCGAAAAAGTCGCCGAGCGCATCTTCGAGCTGATCGATTACTTCTCAGGCTACGGCTTCAACAAGTCGCACTCGGCCGCCTACGCGGTCGTGTCCTGGCAGACGGCCTACCTCAAGGCGCATTACCCCGTCGAGTTCATGACGGCGCTGCTCACGTCGGAAAAAGACAACACCGACAAGATCGTCCAATACATCGAAGAGTGCAAAAAGATGGGGATCAAGGTCCTGCCGCCGGACGTCAACACGAGCTTCCCGAGCTTCACGGTCGTGGGGTTCGGACGCGAGGACGCCGCGATCCGCTTCGGTCTGGCCGCGGTCAAGAACGTCGGGCAGGCGGCGATCGACTCGGTCATCCAGGGCCGAGTGAAGAACGGGCCGTTCAAGAGCCTGCACGACTTCTGCGAGCGCGTGGATTCGCGCGCGGTGAACCGCAAGACGATCGAATCGCTCATCAAGTGCGGCGCGTTCGACACGATGGGCGCGCACCGCGCCCAGCTGGCCGCCGGTCTCGACGGCGCGATGGCGCAGGCGGGGGAACTGCAGCGTGACCGGGAGCGGGGACAGTTCTCGCTGTTGGATCTGGGGGGCGGGGGAGCCGGCACGGCGTTCCAGTCCGGCGCGACGGACCTGCCGCAGACACCCGAGTGGAACGACACCGAGCGGCTCGGCTACGAAAAAGAGCTCATCGGTTTCTATGTCACGGGTCATCCTCTCGACCGGCACAAGCGCGACCTTCAGAACTATTCGGCGGGCGCCCTGAACGACCTGATCAAGTTCAAAGACCGCGAGGTCGAAGGCGAGAGGAGCAAGAACGACATCCTGCTCGGCGGGCTCATCAGCGCGGTCCGGATCACCGTCACCAAGAAGAACCAGGAGCGCATGGCGATCATCACGCTCGAGGACCTGCACGGCAAGCTCGAGATCATGGTGTGGCCCAAAGTCTACGCGGAATGCGCGCCGCTTCTCAAACAGGACGCGATCGTGTTCATCAAGGGGAGGCTCGAATGGGAAGACGACCAGCCGAGGATGATCGCGTCCGAGGTCCATTCGGTCTCGTCCATAGCGGGGCGGATGACGCGCAGCGTGCTGATCGAGTTCAAACCGGAGTCCACGAACGAGGAGAACCTCCACAAAGTGCAGTCGGTGCTCGCGCAGAACACCGGTCCTACGCCGGTCTACATCAGCTTCGTGGACGCGTACGGCGTCCGCAACGACATGATCATCGACCGCTCGCTGTACGTGAGCCCCAACCAGGAATTCCTCGAGTCCGTGGAAAAAGTCCTCGGCGAAGGCAGCGTTCACCTGCAAGTTTGATCCGTTCGGCACCATACTCCGATCCTTCGCCTCCCGATCATTTCCCGCTTTTCCGAGCCTTTTGAAAAAACATCATAATAATTTTGTAAATAATGCTTGAATTTTTTTTAAAAAAAGATAACATTTTACGCATGAAACACACACCTCTTACCTTGACCACCCTGACGATCATCACGGCTTTGACGCTCGCGGCTTCCGGCTGCGGCAAAAAAGCCGAAACCACAGCATCCCTTAACACCACCAGTGACCTTGAAGTTCTGGCCGGCCTCGGCGAAGGAGCAGGCAGCGCGCAGAACACGGTCGAGATCATTCCCGTGCCCCAGTCCCAGGCCGCCTTCCA
>CAZHID010000197.1:0-2413 GCA_964532445.1 uncultured Planctomycetia bacterium
CAACGTGCGCTACGTCGTCCACATGGACATGCCCAAGAACATCGAAGGCTACTATCAGGAAACGGGCCGCGCCGGCCGCGACGGCCTCAAGAGCGACGCGCTCTTGTTCTACAGCTCAGGCGACTACGCCAAGCTCGCCAAATTCGCCGAGGTCGACGGCAACGCGCAGCAGACCCAGATCATGCTCGCCAAGCTCGGCCGGATGAGCCGGTTCTGCGAGCTCACCGCCTGCCGGCGCAAGCACCTGCTCGAATATTTCGGCGAGACCTACAACCCTCCCTGCGGGTCCTGCGACAACTGCACCAAGGAAGTGAAGCGCGAGGACGGGACGGAGCTGGCCCGGACGGTGATCCGCGCGGTCCAGGCGCTCGGCCGCGGGTTCGGCGTGACGACGCTGGCGGATTTTCTCAAAGGTGCGGCGTCGGCCAAGTACGCCGGCTATCACGCGGACCTCGAAGGTTACGGCGCGCTAAAAAGTATGACCAAGGACGCGATCAAGCAGCGCATCCGGGAGCTGGTCGAAACGGGGGTCCTGAAGCAGGAGGGTCTTGAGTACCCGGTGGTCAAACTCACACCGCGCGCGGGCGAAGTGCTGAGGGGTGAGGAACAGGTGCTTTTGAGCGTGGTCGAATCGCGGCAGGAAAAAGCGGTGAAGGAAAAAGTCCCGGCCCGCGAGCGTCTCGCGGACCTGGACTACGACGCCGACTGCTTCGAAGAACTGCGGCGCGTCCGGAAGGGCCTGGCCGCCAAGGAGAACGTCCCCGCTTATCTCATCCTGTCGGACAAATCGCTGATCGAACTCTCCGCCCGCAAACCCCGCACGCTCGAGGAGCTGCGCGGCATCTACGGCTTCGGCGCCGTCAAACTCGAAAAGTACGGCGCCTCCTTCATCGAGGCGCTCCGCGGATTCTGATCCCCGGTCTTCGATCACAAAAAAAACACGGACCGGAGCGATCCGGCCCGTGTTTTTTTTATTGAACCGACGAAAATCTTCTTAGTACTTGAAGTTCCCCACCAGCGCGTACAGGTGCCCGTCGTACTGGGACCGGTCGTTGCGGTTGTTGAAGTTCAGGTACGTGTAGTCGAACTCGATCTCCCAATTGTCGTTGATCTCGCGCACGAACGCGGCTTTGAGCGTCCAGTCGTCGCCCCGCTTCTGACGGGTCCGCGCGGGGAAATTGAACTCCGGATACTGCGAGATCGCGTAACCTGCCGTGAATTCACTGGTCAGCTTGGGAGCCACCGGCAGCCCCACACCCGCGTCAAAACTCACCTTATTGAGGACGTTGTTGTCGCCCAGCGAGAAGTCGTGACGATACCCGGTGCCGGCGGTATAGAAGTAGTCCTTGAGCTTGGGGTTCGGAATGAACTTGTGGTCCAGACTGACTTCCTCGCTCCAGCCCTCCTTGTTGGTGAACTCCGGACGGGTCCCGGTATCGTCTTTTTCGTTGTAGCTGACGTTGTTGGTCACGGAAGGCTCGTAATGCTCGTTCCAGTCCCAGGCCAGCTTGACCGTGTTCTTGTAGCTCAGACCGTTGTAAACCCCATGCTTGGCGTTGTGAGCCCCGCCGTTACGCACCGCGATGTCGACGGGCTTGCCGAACAACGTCGTCTTGCGGGCGACCGAGACGCCGATCATGTGGACGTTCTTGTTGCTTTCGTCGCGCGCGCTGTCCCGGTAATTATGCTTGAGCGAACCGTCGGCCTTGATCAGCCAATCGTCCTTGGCGTAAAGGTTCACCGTCGCCCCTAGATTGTAGTGCCAGATACCCCCCTCGATGTCCGCGGCCTTGCGTTGTTCCGCGACGTTCGAGCGCTTCTTGATGTTCACATCGTAGGTGTAACCGAATCCGCCCTTCCACTTGAGCGGGCTTTTCTTCTTTTTTTCCTTCTTGGAGGCTTTTTTGGCATAGGGACCGGCGGGGTCATAGATCTTGGCGTAAGTAAGGTGCTTTGCGGCATCCTCCTTCGACTTGAGCTTCTTGAGCGCGGAGCCCCAGTCCTCGTGAAGCGCGATGCCCAGCGGGTCCAGTCTGGAGGCCCGTTCGAACACCGGGATGGCGTCCGCGGCGCGTCCCGCCTTGGTCAGCGAAGCGCCCCAATAACGCAGGACCATGACGTCCCGCGGGCTCTGGACCGCCATCGCCTCAAAAGAGGAAGCGGCGCCCGCGTAATTCTTGGCCTCAAAGAGCTTGGCCGCTGATGTATCGAGAAACTTCTTGGGTTTGATGGTCGAAGCGGGAGGGTCGAGCGGCTCGATCGTGTTGCCGGACGCCAGCTGCGCGGACATCATCATCGCGACATCGGCGATCACAGTGCCCGGATGCGAGGAGATCGCGTCCTGGATCGTGGCCTGGGCATCGGCGATGCGGGACGAGCGGACCTGAGCTTCGGCGAGATAAAGAGCCGCATC
>CAZHID010000197.1:2423-2714 GCA_964532445.1 uncultured Planctomycetia bacterium
GTTGGACTAATCGGGGCCCGCGTGGGGGGCTATGCTCGCGTTCAACTGCCCCTCCCGCCCCACGGCGCCGGCAAGAAGACGCTGGTACTCCGACTTCTTGGGGTTCTTGGCGATCTCGGCCTGGATCGCGGCGACCGCCTCGTCCATTTTGCCGGACCCGAGAAGCTTGGCCGCGGGCTCTTTGAGGACCTTACGGTAATCCGTCAGGTCAAAATCGCTGCCGGCAAAAGCCGCGGACGATTGGAACGCGAACGCCGAAGCGACAAAGAACGCCGCCGCGACCGGAAAAAA
>CAZHID010000198.1:0-2707 GCA_964532445.1 uncultured Planctomycetia bacterium
GTCGCGGGCCTTGCCCACCTCAAGAAACGCTCCGGCGCGACCCAGCTCATCCTCGTCAGTTCGGGCGCGATCGGCGCCGCCCTCGCTTTTCTCAAGCTCAAGAAACGTCCCGTCAAGATCGAGGAGCTCCAGGCATTGGCCGCGATCGGCCAGCCGCGGCTCATGCAGCTGTACATGGACGCCTTCCGCGCCGAACGTATGGTGCCCGCGCAGGTGCTTCTCACCTGGCAGGATCTGAGCGGCCGCGCGCGTTTCGAGAACACGCGCAGGACGCTCGAACAGCTCGTGCGCCAGGGCTCGGTGCCGATCGTGAACGAGAACGACACGGTCTCGACCCAGGAGATCGAGTTCGGTGACAACGACCAGCTCTCCTCAATGGTGGCTTCGATGTTCAACGCGGACCTGCTGATCCTTCTCACGGATGCCGAAGGGCTGTACTCGGACCTGAAAGCGGGCGCGTCGAGCCGTCTGGCGCTCGTGGAGGACCTGAACGCGGAACACTTCGCGCTCGTCCGCGACGAGAAAAAAGCGCACACCAAGGGCGGCATGGCCTCCAAGCTCTCCGCCGTCCAAAAAGCGCTCAAGGCGGGCATCCCTTGCGTGATGGCCTCCGGCTCCAACCCCAAGATCCTCGAAAGGCTTTTTGCCGGCGAGGACCTGGGAACGCTTTTTTTACCCCGGATCAACCGGCTCAGTTCCAAGAAACACTGGATCGCCTACATCTCCAAGTCCGAGGGGACGCTCGTGATCGATGACGGCGCGCGGCGGGCGCTGACCCAGGGCGGTAAGTCGCTCCTGGCGACCGGCCTCGTCAAAGCGGCCGGGCATTTTGAGGCCGGGTGGGCGGTGGGCGTCCGCGACACGGGCGGGAAGACCCTCGGGAAGGGGATCGTGAACTTTTCGTCGACGGACCTGGCGCAGATCCAGGGCCGGCGGACGGGTGAATGGGAAAAAGTCCTCGGCCGTCCGTGTTCGGACGAGGTCGTGCACCGCGATAATTTTGTCCCCGCCGATAACCTCGAAGGAGGCGCCAAATGAGCCTTGAGCTTATGAAGAAAAAAGCTTCCGCCGCGAAGGCCGCGAGCGCGTCGCTCGCGTCGCTGTCCGCCGAGGAACGCAACGCGGCGATCCGTGCCATGGCGCGTCAGATCCGGGAGGACGAGGCCCGGATCCTCACGGCGAACCGGCTGGACATGAGAGCCGCTGAGACAGCGGGGTTGAGCGCGGCGATGCTGGGACGGCTCAAGCTGGACGCCGCCAAGGTCGCGTCCATGGTGAAAGGGCTCGAGGCGATCGCCGCGCTGCCCGATCCGCTGGGCCGGGAGCTTGAGACCATCACGCGCCCCAACGGCCTCAAGATCCGCAAGATCTCGGTGCCGCTGGGCGTGATCCTGATCATTTTTGAATCCCGCCCCAACGTGACGGCGGACTGCGCGGGGCTCTGCGTGAAGTCCGGCAACGCCGTGATCCTGCGCGGGGGCAGGGAAGCCATCCATTCCAACGCCGCGATCCACACGAGCATCGCCACCGCGCTCAAAAAACGCGGGATCTCCGCGTCCGCGGTCGAATTCGTCGAATCCACGGACCGCAAGGACGTGGAGCACCTGCTTGGGTGCTCGGCCGAGATCGATGTCGTCATCCCCCGAGGCGGACCCTCCCTGATCAAGACCGTCGCCGAGAAGTCCCGTATTCCGGTGCTCAAGCACCTCGACGGGATCTGCCACACCTACGTGGACCGGGACGCCGATCCGGCGATGGCGGTCCGCATCTGCGAGAACGCGAAGGCACAGAATCCCGGCGTCTGCAACGCGATGGAAACGCTCCTCGTGGACCGGCCCGCTGCCGCCAAGTTCCTGCCTTTCTTAGCTCAGCGGATGAAGGCGCGCGGCGTCGAGCTCCGGGGCTGCCCCGAGACCCGCAAGGTCCTCAAAGGCATCAAGGCCGCGACCGAGCAGGATTGGAAGACCGAGTACCTCGACCTCATCCTGGCCGTGCGCGTCGTGAACGGCGTCGAAGAGGCCGCGGCGCATATCCGCAAGTACGGCTCCAAGCATTCCGACGCGATCGTGAGCGAGAACGCGTCCACGCGCGCCCGGTTCGCCGCCGCGATCGACTCGGCCTGTGTGTTCGAGAACTGCTCCACCCGCTTCAACGACGGCGGCGAGTTCGGCATGGGCGCGGAGATGGGGATCTCGACCGACAAGCTCCACGCGCGCGGGCCTGTGGGCCTGCGCGAGCTCACGACCTACCAGTACATCGTCAAAGGACACGGGCAGATCCGCGAGTGAAACGGATCGGCGTGTTCGGCGGTACTTTTGATCCGGTCCACAAAGGACATAGCGGGATCCTGAGAGCGGCGCAGAAGCATTTCGGATTTGACCGCGTTTACGTGGTGCCCGCTTACCGGAACCCTCTCAAGGACCGCGCCTCCGCTCCGCTCAGCCGGCGGCTCGCGGCGCTTCGCGCGGTGATCCGCCCCCTCCGCTTCGCGCGTCTTTCGCTGTTTGAGGCGAATCAGAACAAGCCCTGTTACATGACCGACACGCTCCGCTATTTCAAACGCCGGCATCCGGGCGCGGAACTTTTTTTGATCAGCGGGAGCGATATTCTTCATACTTTTTCACGCTGGAAGGACCCGGCGGGCATCCTGCGGTCGGCGACCGTCGCGGTCGCTGCGCATGAGGTTGTCCTGACTGGAGAGTGTCAG
>CAZHID010000199.1:0-2689 GCA_964532445.1 uncultured Planctomycetia bacterium
CATGTTCTCGTACGGGTCCTTCAGCTCGACTTCCTTGGCGACGGTGACGCCGTCCTTGGTGATGGTCGGGGAACCGAACTTCTTGTCGATGATGACGTTGCGGCCCTTGGGTCCGAGCGTCACTTTGACGGCGCGGGCGAGCTGCTCGACGCCGGAGAGGATGGCGCGACGGCCTTCCTCGCTGAACTTTAATTGCTTAGCCATTTTGTAGCTCCTTGTTTCGTATTTTGTTGAACGTTGCTGTCCGCGATCAATTACTTCAGGATCGCGAGAATGTCTTCTTCCTTGAGGATGATGTAGTCTTCGCCCTCGATCTTGAGCTCAGTGCCGCTGTAGCGCCCGTAAAGGACGGTGTCGCCGGCCTTCACTTCGAGCGGCTGAAGCTTGCCGTTCTCGTCCGTACGGCCCTTGCCGACGGCGACGATCTTACCGCGCTGCTGCTTTTCCTTGGCGGTGTCGGGAATGTAGATACCGCTGGACGTTCTCTCCTCGGCTTCGAGGGGGTGGACCAAAACACGGTCCGCGAGCGGTTGAACTTTGATACCAGCTTCTTTGGTGGCTGTTGCCATGTCTGTGACTCCCTTATTTGGTGCTTGGACTGCTGAAACGATGCTTTTTACTACTGGAAAAGGTGTTAGCACTCGGCAAACATGAGTGCTAGCAAGGTCGTTATTGTACATTTTGGCGAAAAGTTGTCAAGTATCCGAAGCGAGTGTCCGAAGCGGGGGTCTGGCGGGCCGATACGGGGCGGTGCGCGGAGCCGGGTCCTCCTGTATCGACGCTCTTAACGGTCTCTTCATACGCCTGTAACGTGCCCGGGGATAATGAAAAGCGTAGAAGGCGTGTCCGTGTTCCGTGGCTTCGGCAACTGAATTACGTCGAGGAGGAAAAATGGAAGTCCGCGTCAATTGGCGAATGGAGTACGAAGTTCACAGCTGGATCCTGCAGCAGGAGAAGCTGGCTGCTGACAAAAAGACATCGTTCCACTCCCCCATCCTGGAACTCGAGACCACCCGGGATGAGGTCGTCCGGAACCTGCTCATGGAGATCGAAGCGCACGACGGCCCTTTCGGGTCCTCATCGGCGCCTGAGTCCATCCTGTAAAAGCACCGCGCTTTCCTATAGAATGGGGGTATGAAGAAAACGCTCGCCGCCATTCAAGCCGTCCTGTTCGCGGGTGCCGCCCTTTTTCTGGTCGTGGGCGTTTCCAACCAGTTCCTGGACCGCCCGATCGAGATGCCGGCGGACGCTCAACTGGGCAAATCCCCTTCGTTCGCCAAGGCCCGAAAAGTCCTTGAGGCGGACTGTCTCACCTGCCACTCTTCCAAGACCGTCCTTCCCTGGTACGGCAAGCTTCCTCTGGCCAAGCAGCTGATCGAGTCCGATATCGAGCACGCGATGCACGAAATGAACCTGGAGAAGCGTCTCTTCACCCCGGGCGTCAAACCCTCGGCGCACACCCTCAAAGAGATCCGCAAGGAGATCGTCAAAGATGCCATGCCGCCGGCGATCTACAAGGTGGTCCACTGGAAGTCGCTTCTCTCGCCTGCCGACAAGGCCGCCATCCTCGAGTGGGTGGACGAAGAGCTTGCCGCCGCGGCTCCGGCTTCGGCTCAGGCGTCCGCCGAGTCTCCCGCCGCCTCTCCCGTCAAGTCCTGACCTTCATTCGGCCTGGACCTCCGGGGCCTTAGGCGTTCCAGCCCCCATCCACATTGATCGTAGCGCCGTTGATGAACGTCGAATCCGGTCCCGCGAGGAATGCCACCAGCCCCGCGACCTCTTCCGGCTTACCGAACCGACCTAATGGGATCTGAGCCTTTTGCTGCACCGCGAAATCGGCGGATTCGGGATTCATGTCCGTGTTGATGGGCCCCGGCTGGACCGCGTTGACGAGAATGCCTTTGGCTCCGAGGTCTTTGGCCCAGGCGCGGCTGAATCCGGTCACGGCGAATTTGGAGGCGATGTAGATGCTCATGCCGGGGCCGGAAGCGCGCTCCCCGAGCCCCGAGCTGATGTTGATGATCCGGCTGCCGGGCTTCATCACCTTGGCGGCCTCGTTCCCCATGGCAAAGACCCCGCCGACGTTCACATTCATCACTTTTTCGTAATCTGCCAGCGACAGCTCGCCGATCGGGCCGTGGCCCTCGAACACACCGGCGTTGTTCACCAGGATGTCCAGTCCGCCGAAGTCGGCGAGCACGGACTTCAGCAATCCGGGCGCCGCCCCCGTCTTGGCGGCGTCAGCCTGGTAGGCCTTCGCCTTTGAGCCCATGCCGTTCAGCTCGGAGGCCAATTTTTCCGCGGCGGGCGCCGAAGCGCTGTACGTGAACGCGACCGCCGCGCCTTCCGCCGCCAGCTACCGGACGATCGCAGCCCCGATCCCGCGGGATCCGCCGGTCACGAGCGCCACCTTACCCCTCAATGAATTTGCCATAACAGATATCCTCCCGGTTCCTTTGCTGGTCCTGAACTTTAAACTGCCGCGCCAAAAAGACGTCCGGCGCCGGCGGTGATCGCCATCGCCAGCGCGCCCCAAAAAACGATCCGGAAACACGACTTCAGCGGCGAGGAACCCCCGATGGCGGCCGCACCCACCCCCATCACCCCCAAGAGGACCAGCGATGTGGCCGCGATCACCGGCGCCAGGATCCGCGCCGGGACGATGAGGACCGTGAGCGCCGGAATCAGC
>CAZHID010000200.1:0-2592 GCA_964532445.1 uncultured Planctomycetia bacterium
AGTCCCGTGCGGCTGGCGGTGGGGATGCTGCGGGACAAGGACCCGGCCGCGTTCATGAACGAGCTCAAGCGGCTGAACCCGGTCGAGGTCATCGCCGTCGGCGTGGACTCGGACCGTTCATGGAGCCCGGACGAACTGCACAGGCTGTGGGAACCGCTCGGCATCCGCGCGCGCAAGGCCCTTTCGTGGGCCGACGCGGAGCGGATGATCCGTGAGGACGCGCAGACAGGAGACCTCGCGCTCGTCACCGGTTCCCTGTACCTGGCCGGTGAAGCGCGAAAGGCGTTGAAAAAAACATGAAGCCCGCGCCTTCGGAGAGTTATTTTCCTGATGTGATCGCGGCGGTCGCCACGGCCGCCGGGGAGGGCGGCATCGGCATCGTGCGATTGAGCGGCGCGGCCGCGCTCGAAGTCGCGGACCGGCTCTTCGAGTCGCCGAAAAAGCTGCCCCCCTCGCTGCAAAACCCTTGGACCGCCCAGTACGGCCATGTCGTGATGCCTGTTCCGGGACGGACTCTTTTGGCCGGCCAACCCGCCGGCGACCGGATCGATGAGGCGGTACTGCTAGTGATGCGCGCGCCCAAAAGCTACACCTGCGAAGACACCGTCGAGATCAGCTGTCACGGCGGCCGGGCCGCGACCCAGAAGGTCCTGGAAGCCTGTCTCGCCGCGGGAGCGCGGCTGGCGGAGCCGGGGGAGTTCACCAAGCGCGCCTTCTTGAACGGCCGGATCGACCTCGTTCAGGCGGAGACCGTCCTGGACGTCATCCGTGCCAAGACCGGGAAGTCGCTCGAAGCCGCCCAGCGCCAGCTGCAGGGCGGTCTCTCGGTCCGCGTGCGGGCGCTGCGCGACGCGATCGCGCATCTTTTGAGCCACATTGAAGCGTCGCTGGACTTCCCGGACGACAAGATCGAGCCGATGCAGCTCAAGGAAATGACGGACAAAGCCTCGTCGCTCGTCCGGGACCTGGCGGTGCTCGCGGCTTACGGCCGGCACGCGCGATGGCTCAAGGACGGCGTCCGGGTGGTGCTCACGGGAGAGCCGAACGTCGGCAAATCGAGCCTGATGAACCGGCTCGCGCAAAAAGAACGCGTGATCGTGAGCCCGCATCCCGGCACGACCCGCGACACGGTCGAAGAGACGCTCGAGATCGCCGGTTACCCGGTGACGCTCGCCGACACGGCCGGCATCCGACGGACCGAGGATCCGGTCGAGGCGCTCAGCGTCGAGCGGTCCCGCCGCGCGGTGGAAGAGGCCGACCTCGTGCTTTTTGTCGCTGACGCGTCGCGCCATCCGACCGCCGAAGAGGCGGCGTATTGGCGCTCGCTGGACGCCCGTCACCGCCGTTTGGTCCTGAACAAATCGGACGCTGCCTCCGCTTCCGCCGCGCCGGCCTACGCGTCGTGGACCGCCGCGGGGCAGCCGTTGCGCACCTCCTGCCGGACCGGCGAGGGGATCGAGACACTTGTGGAGGCGTTAGGCCGCTTCATCCGCGACGAATCCCCGGCTCAAAGTGACGAGGTCTGGGTCTACTCGGTCCGCCAACAGGAACTTTTTCGCAAAGCCGAGGCCCATGCCGCCGAAGCGCTCAGGGCCCTTGAGTCCGGCCTCTCCTTTGAATTCGCCGCCTCCGACCTCCGTCTCTCAATGGATGCCCTCGGCGAGGTCGTCGGCGCTCTCGTCACCGACGACATCCTCGACCTCGTCTTCAGCCAGTTCTGCATCGGTAAGTGAGCCCTCCGGAGCTCCTCATTCGCGCAGGACGAGCGTGATATAATCCGCGCCTATGGACCTGCAGGAACTCTGGGCCAAAGCCCTTAAAAATACCGAGATCGTCAGACCCCGCGTGCAGCCCGTCTCTTCGACGGCGGACACGCGCCTTCCTTATATATTCCTGGCGCCGTCGGAGGTGAACTCAGGGGATACGGTCGTCCGGCAGGGGGAGGTCGTGCTCACGAAGCCCTCGCTGATCCTCCCGCAGATGTTCGCCCACCTGGAAGGCTTCGACCTCGAAAAAGACCTGCAATACAGTCCGGACACCGTCATCAATTTCATGCTGGTGCGCGGCATCCAGCTCCCGAACCTCAAGGTCGCCAACTCCACGGTCAAAGTGGATGTGCACGAGGGTAAGCTCGAACGCGCGCGGAGCATCTATGCGGAGCGTCTCAACCGGGTCGAGGACACCGTCACCACGCTCCTCGCCGGGACACCGGAAGCGTGGCAATTTTCCATTCTCATCTTCATCGCGCTGCAGGCCCAGCGATCCGCCGACAGGGACATCAAAGCGATCCTGGAAGAATGGAAGCGCCGCGGACTGCTTTCTTGAGGGCCGCTTTGGCCGTGGCCGCCGCGCTCGCGGTGTCCGTGTGCGCGGTTTTTTCGCCCGAACTCACCGCGGCCCCGGCCGATGACAAGGGACGGCCCCCGGTCGGGACCGGGGTCCGGATGCAGCGGGTCGAGCTCGAGCATTTCGTCCTCTGGTCCGAACGCGAACTCTCCGAAAAAGACCTGCATGAGACCCGTCAGAACCTCCTGAACGTTCGTCGGGAAGTGGGGAAGGCCTTCGGCATGTATTTTCCCCGCCACCGGTTCA
>CAZHID010000201.1:0-2577 GCA_964532445.1 uncultured Planctomycetia bacterium
GGCGCGCCGGCGACTCCGTCTGTCCGACGCGGGGCGGGCCGCTGCCCGACACGATCGCCGCGGACGCGCCCGCGGCTACCAGGTCCTGACGGATCTTCTCCAGCGAGGGGTGCAGCGCGAGCACCGCGGCCTGAAGGCTGTTGAAGAGATTCCTGCCCACAAAATTCCTGTCGCCCTTTTTGATCCGTGCGGCGAGCATTCTAGCATCGGTCCCACGGGGCTTCAACCAACCCGGTTCCATCCTCCCGTAAACATCCTTCGCCAGAACGTGCAGACGCGGCGTCACGAGCACATGCCACAGCTTGAGACGCGACGGAACGGCGGTCAGGACCTCTCCCCGCCCGTTCCCCACCGCGTATGGGGACTCCAGAATGAAGAACGGGATATCGCTCCCGAGCTTGGCCGCCAGACGGATGAGAGCGCCCTGCTTGAGGCCGAGTTTCCAAAATCGGTTGAGCGCCAGGAGCGTCGTCGCCGCGTCGCTGGAGCCGCCGCCGAGACCCGACGCGACCGGCAATTCCTTCTTCAAATGGATCTTCACGCCGGAACGGATGCCGCATTCGGACCTCAGGAGTTCCGCGGCGCGCACCACCAGGTTCTTGGGGCCGGTCGGGAGCGTGGAATGGTCCGTCGTGAGACGCACGCCGGAAGGACGGGAGCTGAAGGACAGGGTGTCATGCGCGTCGATCGCCTCGAACAGCGTGTCGAGCTCGTGGAAGCCGTCCGGCCGCTTGCCCATCACGCGCAGCAGCAGGTTCACCTTGGCGGGGGCCGGGACCGTGAGCGGACGGGACATCAGGAGACGTTGAAGCCGAAAACTTCGAGCGCGTTCTTGAACGCGTTGGGGCGGCTGGTGTCGGGGGCGAGTCGTGTGTTGAGCAGTTCTTCCTCGGTGATCTTCTTGGCTTCGAAGATCTTCATCGTGCTCCTGCCGATCACAAGACGGTTGTTGTGGATCAAGTCGCGGATCACGATCTGGTCGAACAGGTCATAACGGTACGCGGAGAACACATCACGGACCGTGCGCAGGACGTTCAGGATGTTCTCGCGCGAATTCTCCTGCTTGAACGTGAGGATCGAGAACTCAAAAGTTCTGCGCTTCTTTTCGTCGATCTCAAATTTGCCGTCGTAGAGTTCCGACGGGACAGGGTTCTGCGGGTCGGCCGGCTTGGCCATCCGGACCCGTTGAAGGATCTGCTTGGAGAGGAAGTCCTCGAGGGTCCAGTCCTCGGTATCGAAAGTGCCGGCGTTGGCCGGATCGAACGGCATCTGCTGAAAAAGTGTCCGCGTCATCGATTCGGTCACCGAAAGCGCTTCGGCCTGTGCCCGACGGATGTCGTCCACACGCCGGACCACCCTGAGTTCCATCCCCTCCTGAACGCCCCGGGCCGATACGACCACGAAGTCCACCGGGCGGTCGGTGCTGAGCGCCACACGCGAGACCGCGGAAGAGAGGTTCCCGATCACCTCATTGACCGTTTTGGAGATCCCCTTCGCCTCTTCGTCCAGAAGCGCGTCGCCCGTCCACTGAACGCCCAAGGTGCGGTTGTTGACGTGGGCGGTCACGTCGAGCTTATGGATATCCTTGGCGATCTTTTCGACGGATTCGGTCATGCGGTCGCCCGGGAATGTGGGTTTGGGCGAGCATCCGGCGAGCCCGGACAGAAGGACGGCGGTGAGAAGGACGGCCGCAGCGGCGCGCGGCGCCGCTTTAGGCTCCCGCCTCACCGGGTTTTCTCCTCAGCTTGCGCGGTCCGGCGGCGGTGCCGTACTGGAGGAAGATGGCCTGGATCATGTCGTAATCCAACTCCTCCTTGGCCAGAAGCTCAGTGCTGAATTTCTCGAACACGGCGGATTCACGGCGGAGCAGGTCCTCGACCTCGCGCGTGCACTCGTCCAGGATCTGGCGGGTGTCCTCGTTGAGCGTGTTCTTGATGTCATCGGAGATCTGATCGATCGGAATGCCGGTGTAATCGCCGACCAGGCCCGACTTGCCCATGCCGAGCGACCAGACCATCGCGTGGGCGCGCTTCATCGCGTAGCTGAAGTCGGATGAGACGCCGCTCGTCGTGACGCCGAACTTGACCCTCTCGGCGCAGTAACCCGCCAGCGCCGACTTGATGTCGGCAAGGATCACTTCCCGGTCGGACGTGTAGGTCTCGTCGGTCTTCAGGTGCTGGACGTGGCCCAGGGCCCCGCCGCGGCTGATGATCGTCGCGTAGTTGGCCTCGTCCTCCGGGTGGAGGTAATAGATCGCCACCGCGTGTCCCGCCTCGTGATATGCGGTCATCGTCTTTTCGCGGTCGGTCATCTTGAGCCGGTGCTTGAAGCCCAGGTCGATGCGGTCCATCGCGTTCATGATGTCCTTGTAGTCGACGACATTCTTGTTCTCGCGGGTCGAGATCAGCGCCGCTTCCTGGACGATGTTGTGGATGTCGGAAGGCGTCTTGTAAACGGCCTTGCGGGCCAGGCGCGCGACGTCCATCGACTGATCGAACTTGATCTTGTTGAGGTAGTACTTGAACAGCTGCTCGCGCTCGTAAGCGTCCGGACGGCTCACGATGATCTTGCGGTCGA
>CAZHID010000202.1:0-2557 GCA_964532445.1 uncultured Planctomycetia bacterium
TTCGGGCAGGAGCGTGTGGTTGGTGTACGCGAACACCTTCCGGGTGATGTCCCAAGCGGCGCCCCACTCCATATGCTCGTCGTCCACGAGGATCCGCATGAGCTCGACGATCGCGAGCGTCGGATGCGTGTCGTTCAGCTGGACCGCGGCCTTCTCAGGGAGCTTCTTGAGATACTTGTTCTCGGACTTGTAGCGCCGCAGGATGTCAGCCATCGCGGCGGCCGTGAAGAAATACTCCTGCTTGAGCCGGAGCTCCTTGCCCTGCTGCGAATTGTCGTTGGGGTAGAGCACTTTGGAGATGGATTCGGACTGGATCTTGCTGTACACGGCGTTCGTGTAGTCGCCGCCGTTGAAGTAATTGAGATCGAAGTCCGCCGTGCTCCGCGCCGACCAGAGGCGCAGCGTGTTGACGACGCCGTTGTTGTAACCGGGGACCGGCACGTCGTACGGAAGGGCCAGCACGTCCTCGGTGTCCACCCACTTCGTGTGGAACTTGAACTTGTCATCCTGCCAGGCTTCCGTGCGGCCGTAGAAACGGACACGGACGGAGTACTCGGGACGCGCGAACTCCCAGGGGTTCGGCAGACGCAGCCACTCTTCGGGCAATTCGAGCTGATAGCCGTCGCGGATCTGCTGCTTGAAGATGCCGTAGTCGTAACGGATGCCGTAGCCGTGCGCCGGGATGCCGAGCGTGGCCATCGAGTCGAGGAAACACGCCGCCAGCCGGCCCAGACCGCCGTTGCCGAGGCCCGCGTCGAGCTCCTGATCGCGGATCTCGTCGAGGTCGAGCCCCAGGTCCTTCATCGCGGCGGCGACTTCTTTTTCGATGTCGAGGTTGTAAATGAAGTTGCCCATCAGGCGGCCGATCAGGAATTCCATCGAGAGGTAGTACACGCGCTTGGCGTTCTCTTTGTGATAGCGCTGCTGCGTGAGGACCCAGCGCTCGACGACGCGGTCGCGGATGGCCATCGCCAGCGCGAGGTAATTGTCGTAATGCGTCGCGGTGTACTGGTCCTTGGCGAGTGCGTACTTGCACTTGTCGGTGAAGGATTGCGCGATGCCTTCCTTGGAAAGGGGTTTTTCGATCCGGTGGACGTGGGCTTTGGTGCTCGGGTTTGACATCGTTGGAGCTCTCTTTTGAGGAGTTAAAATCGCTTAAAATTAATAACCAATGCCGACGTTTATTCTACTCCTGGAGTGAAGAACCGCCAAATGGTTTTTTGGGAAAAGTGTGTGGCTTCGGGAGTTTTGGGCGGGCCGGGTGTGCCGGTCGGAGGCGGACCTGCCGGCCGGCCAAGACTACGGGTCAGGAAAAACAGATTGTGAGGAGGGAGATGTCGTCCGGAAAACCTTCCGGTCCGCGGGCGGCCCTGAGATGGTCCATGAGCCCGGAGACGGGGGTGGCGGGACGCTTGTCCAAGTGTTCCGCATAAAGCCTTGTCCAAGCATCCCAGCCGAATTCCTCGCCGGAGACGTCCTTGAACTCATAGGCCCCGTCGCTGCAAAGGCCCAGCACCGATCCCGGGGCGAGCGTCACCCGCCCCTGCTCAAAATCCGCATTGGAGATGAGCCCGATAGAAATACCGCCTGCATCCAGCCACTGGTCCGGCCGACCGGGCTGCTTGAGAAGCGCCGGAGGGTGTCCCGCGCAGGCGTACCGGAGCGATCGGTCCGACGGGTCGTAAACGCCGTACCAGATCGAGAAGCACCGTCCTCCGTGCTGCTCCATCGGAAAAGCACCGTTCAGGGAATCCAGGACATTCGCAGGATCCGTAAAGTCCGTGCTCCTCAAGGCGCCCGTGCGCAAAAGACTGAGGATCGTCGTCGCGAGAAGGGCCGCGCCCACGCCATGGCCGGCGACATCCAGCAGGTAGACGGCGATCTTGGGTGAGGCAGGGCCTCTGCCGGCGGCTCCTTCTTCCACACCCAGCTCGTGATAGCCGATGGCGTCGCCGCCCAGCTCCGACGAGGGCAGGTAGACCCAGTCGGTCCTGACCGGACCTTCATTTAAAGGTGCCGGGATGAGCGACGCGACGTAAGCGGCGGCTTCGGCCATCTCGCGTGAGAGCGCGGCTTGGCTTTCGATGAGTTTTTGTTTGGTGGCGAGGAACTCGCTCTGGAGCTTGATGATGTCGACGAGGCCAAGCTCCTTTTCGATCATGTCGGCGAGCTCCCTCAGGATCGCGCGGTCGCGGTCGCCGAACTCGCGCGGCTTGCGGTCCACCACGCAGAGCGTTCCGACACGCTTGCCGTCCGGGGTCTTGAGCGATTGACCGGCATAGAAACGCACGAAGGGCTCGCCGGTGACCATCGGATTGTCCGCGAACCTCGGATCGAGCTTGGCGTCCGGGATCACGAGCGCGTCGTCGATCAGGACCGCGTGGCCACAGAACGAGATGTCCCGCGGCGTCTGGCAGGCCATGAGCCCCTGCTTGGACTTGAACCACTGGCGCGACGCGTCGATCATCGCAACGTAGGCGATCGGTACATCGAAGAGTTTGGCGGCGGGGCGCGTGACGCGGTCGAAGCGTTCCTCTGGCGGCGTGTCGAGGATCTT
>CAZHID010000203.1:0-1170 GCA_964532445.1 uncultured Planctomycetia bacterium
ATCTGGATGAGTGGTGCGGCGGCGGAAGCGGTTCGGGGGTCAGACCGAAGGTCGACCCGGGATCGGAGACCGATAGAGCCTTAGTCAGCTTCTTGAAGCGTTGCCGCTGGTTGGCGATGGCGGTCGTCGCGGTGCCGATCGCGGCTTGGGTGTCCATGGCTTTGCTGAGCCCGCATTGGGAAGGGTTCAAGGCGCGGACGGCCGCGCGGCTCATCGCGGAAAAAGGAGCCTTGGCCAAGCCCGCGGAAGAGTACATCGGCCGCATGGACGCGCTCTGGGCCTCGATGCGACAGACCGTTTCGGGTCAGGACCTCGGGACGCCTCTCGCGATCGCTTTGGCGGCCGCGGTGTTCGGACTGATCTGGTTGAGATGCCGGCAGAAGATCAGCCGGCGGCGGTTCCAGGTCGTGGCCGTGGTCCTGATCTTTGCGGACCTGACCCTGTTCTGCCGGTTCTGGGGCACGGGGTTCATCGGGAACGCCGGTCCACTGAAGGCTTTGGAGCCGGACACATCGTTGCAGCGCATGCAATCCTACGCCGCCGGCGGGCCGGGCCGATGGGCGGAGCTCACGGCGAGGCCCGGTTCGGAGCGGCTCGCGCCCAACTCAGGGCTGTTCTACGGTGTTTGGATGGCGGGCGGGTACTCGCCGCTCCTGATCAAGGATTATCACGACCTCGTTTACGATCTGGGGATCTCGGACGGGTCGCTCGGACGTCCGGTGCCGGCGGTCGAGACCTGGGTCCGCCAGCGCGGGATCCTGGACCTCATCGGCGCGCGGTGGGTCCGGTCCGCGGTTCCTCTGGACCTGGCAGGCTTCGAACTGCGCGAGTCATTCGAGGACGCGTATTTTTATGAGAACACCCGCGCGCTGCCCGAGGCGGTGCTGTACGCGGATTGGACCGTGGCGGCCGACCCGAAGGAACGCCTCGAGCTCTTGAAAAGCGGCCGTTTTGACCCGAGCGCGGCCGCGATCCTGTCGGCCGATCCGCCGGCCGGTTTCACCCCGCGGCCTGGTGAGCGGGCGATCCCGGTCCAGACGACCCGGCTTTCTTCGACCGTGGTGGAAATGCGGACGGCCGGCGCGGGCGACGGGATCCTTCTTTTTAGGAATTCGGCCTATCCGGGCTGGTCGGTGCGGGTGGACGGCCGCGCGGCCGCAACGATCCAGG
>CAZHID010000203.1:1180-2511 GCA_964532445.1 uncultured Planctomycetia bacterium
ATCCGGGTCGACCACGCGTTTCTGGGGGTCGCCTTGAGCGCGGGGCCGCATCAGGTCCGCTTCGAATACCATCCTTTTGACCCGGATACGGCCTCGTGAGAGGTCGTGTTTATAGGGTCGACCAGTTATAATATCCGGCTATGACAAATGTGGCGTCGCGGTCGGTCGTTTTTTCCACCCCCTGGTTCAACCTGGTCGCCAAGGACCTTGAGGGGGGCACGCCGGGTCAGCCGCATTATTGTCTGACGACGACCGACTACGTTTCCGTGATCGCTTTGACCCCCGCCATGGAAATGGTCCTGGTCCGTCAGTACCGGCCGGCGGTCGAACTGCACACTCTGGAGCTGCCGAGCGGGCATGTGGACGCGGGCGAAACGCCCGAAGCGTCCGCCGCGCGGGAGTTGTGGGAAGAGACCGGCTATCGCGCTCCGCGGATGGAGCTGCTTGGACCGCTTCGCCCGGACACCGGCCGGATGGCCAACCGGATCTGGTTCTATTTGGCCTTCGACGTCCGTTTGGACCCCGCGTGGAAAGGTCCTGAGCCGGGGGTCGAGCCGTTGCTCCGGCCCGCGGCCGCGCTGATGGAGGATATCCGGAAATTGGATTTTGATCATTGCCTGCATTTGGCTCCCATCCTGCTCGCCCTGCTGAAGAGCGAGCGTTTTGCGGGAGCGGTGAATTTAGCGTCTCGAGACAAGAAAGGGAACATCGGATGAGCCAGCGTTCTGTGAAGGCCAAAAAAGTTTTGCGCAAAGGCGCCCAAACCTCGAAGACGGACATCTGCATCGTGGGCGGCGCGGGCCATGTCGGTCTGCCTCTGGGATTGGTCTTCGCCGCGCGGTCCCGCCGCGTCCTGATCTACGACATCAACGAAAAGACCCTCGACACGATCCGCGGCGGAGAGGTCCCGTTCATGGAGTCGGGCGCCGAACCGCTCCTGCGCTCGGCGCTTAAGGAGGGGAGGCTCGAACTCTCTTCGGATCCCGAACGCATCGCCTCGGCCGCCGTGGTGGTCATCACGATCGGTACGCCGGTCGACGAGTTCCTGAACCCCGACACCAAGGTGATGCGGACGTGCATGGACCGTCTCCTGCCGCACCTGAGGAACGGTCAGCTGATCGTTCTGAGATCGACCGTCTATCCGGGCACGACCCAGTGGCTGGACCACTATTTGAAGGAACGCGGCGTCAAGGCGCACTTGGCGTTCTGCCCCGAGCGCGTCGTCCAGGGCTTCGCCATCGAGGAAGTCCAGCGCTTGCCGCAGATCGTGAGCGGGATGTCGCCCAAGGCCGTGGCGTTGGCGTCGAAGCTTTTTCGTCAGATCGCGCCTG
>CAZHID010000204.1:0-2504 GCA_964532445.1 uncultured Planctomycetia bacterium
GACGAAAAAAGGCCACAAGGACGGCGTCGTCGGACTTTTTCTATCAGTGAATTCGGGGATGTACCAGTTCCTGACCTACCTCAAGGTCCGCGAAATGCGTCTCGGCGCGGCCAAGGTGCCGGCGTGACGCTGGCACCGGCTCCGGCCGCCCTTAAACGCGAGACCATTTCGGCGGTCATCATGACGCGCAACTGCGAGGACCTCATTGAAGGCACGCTCAAGAGCGTCAAGGACTGGGTCGATGAGATCGTCGTGATCGACGGCTACAGCACCGACCGCACGGCGGAGATCTGCCGCTCCTACGGCGCCAAGGTCGTTCAGAACCGCTGGGACGGCTTCCGTTTTTCGACCGAACGCAACCTCGGGATCCAGATGGCGACGAAGGACTGGTGTTTTCACGTCGATCCGGACGAGCGGGCGACACCCCAATTCCGCGAAACGGTCCTCAAGATGCTGGCGTCCGCTCCGCCCGTCAAAGAAAGCGCGTTCGAGTTCCGCAAGCGCAACTTTTTCCTCGGGCACGCGATGCGCTTCGGCGGTTGGTACCACTACAGCCTGCACCTCTTCCGCCGCCAGAAGGCGCGCTACGAGGGGATCATCCACGAGAAGCTCATCGTCGACGGTCCGGTCGGCAAACTTGAGGCCCCGATCGACCATCATCCGTATCCCTCGATCCGCCAGTTCGTCTCCCGGCATAACGGGTATTCCTCGCGCGAAGCGGCGATGCTCGACGAGGAGCGTCCGGGGATCACCGACAAGGACGTCGAGTACCAGCTCAAAAAAATGCCGCTCAAGCGTTTCTTCAAGTTTTATGTGAAAAAAGCAGGCTTCCTGGATGGCGCGACCGGGCTTATTTTTTCCGTCCTGTACGCGTGGGTGCATTTCCTCAACTGGGCCAAGTACTGGGAGCTTAAGCACGCCTCCGATGCGCAACATTCTCATCGTTAAGCTGGGTGCCATGGGCGACGTGCTGCGGACAACGCCGCTCCTGGCGGCGCTGCGCCGGGCGCATCTGAACTGCAAGGTGACCTGGATCGTGGACCGCTCCAACGCCGGCGTCCTTCAGGATAATCCGTGGATCCACGAGCTGTGGATCCGCGAAGAGGGCGCCGCCGAGCGCGCCGCCGCGGGTTCCTACGACCTGGCGATCTGCCTCGATAAAGAACCCGAAGCGCTCGACTGCATCGAACAGGCCAACGCGGCCGTGAAGCGCGGGTTCGGGTGGGACGCCGCGCGCAAAGGGGTTATCGCGCTCAACCCCGCGAGCGAATACGCCGTGAAGCTCGGGATCGACGACGAACTCAAATTCCGTCTCAATCAGAAGACCTACCAGCAGATCTCCTACGAGCAGACCGAACTGCCGTACGCGTACGACGAGTACATGCTCAATTGCCGGCGGGAGGACGAGCGCTACGCCGAGGCTCATCTGGCGTCGCTCGGCATCAAGCCCGTAGACTACGGCCGCGTGATCGGCATCAACACCGGCAGCGGCGAGCGTTTCGCGGGCAAGAAGCTCCCGGAAGCGCATCTGATCGAAGTGGCGAAGCGCCTGTCGGCCGCGACCCGGCGCGAAGTGCTTTTTTTGGGCGGACCCGAGGAACATGAGCGCAACGAGGCGCTGGAACGTCAGTCGGCAGGCTTCGGCCGCAATGCCGGCACGCGGCACACCATCCGTCAGTTCGCGTCCATCGTGTCGCGGCTGGGCCTGGTCGTCACCGGCGACACCATCGCGATGCACATCGCGATCGCGATGAAGACCCCGGCGCTCGTTTATTTCGGTTCCACGTGCGCGTCCGAGATCGAGTTGTACGGCCGCGGCGCCAAGCTCGTTTCAGGGCTCGATTGCGCTCCTTGCTACAAGCGTGTCTGTCCCAAGGACGTTAAGGAACTTTGTATGAGCGAGATGACGCCGGAACTTGTCGAGAGGGAGGCGTTGGCGGTTTTGCGCCGCTTCGAGAGCGCCTCGACCCGCGCGTAACCGGATGAAGCGCGCGCCGCGGAAGACCAGGGTCAAAGTCCGGGCGATCACCGTTTTCTTGGATCGGGACGGGGTGCTTAACCGCGACCCAGGCAAGGCGTACTACGTGCGGCGGCCGGCGCAATTCCGCTGGAACGCGGGGGTCTTCGAGGCGCTCAAGGTTTTGAAGCGCGCGGGAGCGAGGCTGGTCGTCGTTTCCAATCAGGCCGGAGTGGGGAAGGGGCTCGTGAGCCTCGAAGCGCTCGACGCGATCACGCTCAAGATCTACACGGACCTGGCCCGCCGCGGTGTCGTTCTGGACGGTATTTTTTACTGCACCTGCGCTCCGGATGGCGGATGCGCGTGCCGCAAGCCCATGCCGGGTCTTTTCCGCGCCGCGGACCGGGTGCTGCGTTTGGGCCGCGCGGACCGGTTCATGGTCGGGGACACGGAGCGTGACCTGGTCGCCGGACGCGCCGCGCGGTGCCGGACGGTGCTCGCGCTCACGGGCAAGACCCGCAAGGCCGCTGATGTCCAAAAATTCAAG
>CAZHID010000205.1:0-2183 GCA_964532445.1 uncultured Planctomycetia bacterium
CCCGTCGGCACCGTGCCGGTCAGGTCGCCGTCGGCGATGCGGCGCGCGGCGGCGCGGGCCGCGCCCGCGGAGCGCACGATCGAGCGCGAGACGGCGACGCCGATCCAGGCGCCGAACGCGAGCATCGCGGCGAGCTGCCAGGCGAAATAGGACTGCTTGCCCACGGCGGACTCCGCGCAACGCAGCGCCAGATCCAGCCGGCGGTCCGGTGAAAGGATGGTGGGGATATAGACCGTGGCCAGGCGGTGGTGGCGGGTCTCCTGGTGCCAGCGCAAAACGCGCTCGATCGGCCAGGGGCCTGTGACGCCATCCTGGAACAAGGCCTCGTAGTAGCAGGCGAGCACGGGGCCGTCCGGATGATTCTCCCACTCGAAGCCGAGGAACACGTGCCCCCAGGGGCCGTCCGTGGCGGACTGGATCGCCCGGCAGATCGGCATGGTGTCGTCCGCCGTGAAGCCCAGGAAGACGCCATCGGGCGGCCGCTGCGGCAGAATGAACTTTTCCCAGTTCTTGTGGCGCGACGTCGTCATTTCGTTCCCTCCTCGATCTCCCGGATCCCGTCCTGGACGGCAATGCTCATGGCCGTCCCCATGGCGCGGTCCACCGTCTCCAGGTCCGCTTCCTTCACGAGGCCGGAGATGCGGTTGATGTAGTCCTGCATGACCAGCATCGCCTCTTCGACGGTTGGCGCCTTCTCCAGGGCGGCAAACATTTCCGCGCGGAACTTGCCGAGGAGCTTTCGCGCCTGCTCGTCCATCGCGCCGGCAGCCAGGTCAAGCTGATCGCCAATCAGCCTGGCCGCGTCCTGGCTCAGAGCGGGGCGCTGCTCGTTGGGGAACCCCGAAGGATTTCCTCCTGGGGGAACCGCGCCCGGCTTGTTGGGATCGCCGGCGGAGGCCACGGTCCTTGGCGTGAGGATCTGCTGGTCCTCTTCCGGGATCTCCCGCTCATAGCGGGCCGCGATATCCTCGGCCGTGAACGGGAAGCCCATTTCCATGAGGCCCTTGTCCACCGTCAGCATCGCCGTCTGATCCGGCCTGGCTCCGGTCTTCACCGCAACCCACGCAAGCGGCTTCGTGCCGAACTGCATTTGGATCAACGGCCCGACGATGTACTCGTTGATCGCATCGGAGCACATGGCTGCGTCGTCCTGCTCCAGGGTGTCCTTTTCCTCGCCCTGGATCATGACGCCCGCCTGGTCTTTGCCGGCTTGCGTGCTCAGGTTGCCGCCGCGCCACATGACGTCCATCGACATGTTCATCAGGTCGACGAGCTGCGGCCAGGGAATGGTTCCTTTGAGAGCCATCTCGATCGGGTTGATTTTGACCCCGTCGGCCGTTACCATTTTGAGGTCGATGCCGAAGTTGCCGACGGCGGTCTCCAGGGCGGTCCAGTCGGGGCTGTCCTTTTGAGCGGACGTCGTGCCGTGGATCCCAGGACCGACGCGGCCGTTGTAGATGACCCAGTCGCCCAGGCTCATTTTCTTGAACAGGTAGGCGATGGCCGTGGCGACGTGCAGGCCACGCCCGGCGGTGACCATCCAGGCGCCAGGCTCCAGGTCGCGGCCGTAGAGCTGCATGTCGCTCTCCAGGAAGCGCAGCTTCCCGGTGGTATGCTCGAACCAATAGAGCGGCATCTGCGTGGCCGTGAGCGTGTAGGACTCGCGAGCCGGCTGCCAGGTGAGATCGTGTACGGACCAGCCGAAGCCGACCGCCTCGCACATCTGGCGGATCAGGGTGCGCATTCCGCCGCGCTCGTCGCGCTTCACCGCCTTGACGGCCGTCAGATTGTCCAGGCAAAAACGGATGGCGTCCTCGTGCTGTTTTGCCAGGTCGTCATCTTCATGGCCCTGCACGATCGTCACGTCGTACCCGTAGCGCGAGACGGACTTGTAGCGCTTCTCCGTCACGCTGATCACGCGATCGTCGCGGCTTTCGATCGCGGCGAACAGGTAGGCGGGCTCGCGGAGATAGCCGCGTTCATACGCGTCCAGGTAACGCGAGAGCGTGAGCGGCGAGAGCTGCGGGATCGGGTTCAGCGCCATGAGCAGCGAGTTCCTGGCGCGGTCCGCGATCCCGGCGGCGGCAGCGTTGACGGTTTTCTTACTCATACTGGCAAGCCTCCATTGGTCCGCTCGTTCCGGTTGCGAATCCTTCCGCCCACGCTGCTGGCCATCGCGCTGT
>CAZHID010000205.1:2193-2455 GCA_964532445.1 uncultured Planctomycetia bacterium
AGTGGCCAGCCGCAAGATGGGGCGCTCCATAGGACACGCCTCCCTTTTTCGTGGTGAGGCGGTAGACCGCGTGGAGATCCTCACGGACCGTCTTGTTGACCGGAAGCCCGAACATCTTCGCCTCGCAGGCCATGCGCAGCTTCGGGAAGATGTCGCATTTGAACTGCTGGGTGAACGTGCAAAGCTCGATCTTTCCGAACTTGTGCCCCTCGGGATCCCACTCGCCGAACTCCTTGACCAGGAAGTCCCCGAGCCCGATGCC
>CAZHID010000206.1:0-1727 GCA_964532445.1 uncultured Planctomycetia bacterium
GCGTTCGACTTCTGGTGAGGTCAGCAGCCTCTCAAGCTGCGCAGAGGGGATCAAAACCCCTACGCGGGACCATTTCACCAACGCTCTACCATACCCGTGTAGTTCAATGAAAGAACATCGCTTTGACGTAGCGAAAGCGAAGGTTTGATTCCTTCCTCGGGCACCATCTTTGGATGTCGAAGCGGGCAGGGTCCCGTCACCGCCTTGAAAGCGGAGGGTGCCCGTAAGGGCATGGGCTTCGATTGCACCCGGCATCCGCCAAGACAATGGACAGTGACCTCGGCAAGTGCCGAGCCCGGCCTCGAAAACCGGCGGTGCCCAACAGGGCATGTGGATCAAGACCACCGCTGTCCGCCATCCTCCTCAGTAGGATAGAGCGCCGTGATGTGCTCTCCTCGCTCGGTGGGGTGGCATCAGAACATTGCAGCCGAACACGCCAGCGTGTATAATCCATTTGGAAAATGGGGGGTTCGGATGGACCCTGAGGGTCGTGCCCTCCTGCAATCATAATATTGGAGCGTAAACCAGACGAGGTTTGGCAACGCCTGGAAAGCGTTTGGGGCCCAAGGGCCTGTGAGGCGGGATCACTGCGCTCCGCCAGTAACACTCTTTTGGTCCCTTAGCTCAGCGGATAGAGCGCCGCCCTCCGAAGGCGGGTCATAGCGGGGGTTCGACTCCCTCAGGGACCGCCATTCCCTCGAAAGGACTATCGTGCCGGCCGGCCGAGATCGGGGATCGCTCTGGGTAAGCGGATCTTGATGGCATCAAGATCGTCTGGCGGGTTCGATTCCCGCGGTCTCCACCAACACGCCGCTAGATATCGGATCATGGTGAAGATCCAAGAGGTCATACAGCGGCTCAACGAGGCGATCGTCAACATCGGCCCGATCAAGGGCGTGAGAGACGGTCATGTGAACCAAGTCCTGTCCTGGTGGCGGCGGTCCCAGTTCCGCGAGATCCGCGGCCTCTACACCGAGGACGAGATCTTCTGGTGGGACGCCGAACTGATGACCCATGACGATGCCGCCACACATCTCGGCATCGAGAACGCCGGCCGTCTGGTCATCATCTCGACCGTGGACGGGAAGCCGTTCATGGACGTAACCCCGTGGCATGCCGTCCTGGACGGGTCGCCGAAGTGGGATCGATACCTGGGTCACTACGAGCTGCTTTTCCACAGTCCGACACTGTGGCACTGTACCGGCGCCCAACTCGTGGCAGAGCACAAAGACCGAGCGTAGCGCAGCCTGGCAGCGCACCTGCTTTGGGAGCAGGGGGCCGAAAGGTCTCATCTGAAGCGAAGAAACGGATTGGAGTTAAGAACGGATCGTTCGGTACCAAATGGATTACTAACGGATCCGTCAATCAAAAAATCGCAGCTCATTTAGATGTTCCAGATGACTGGAGACTCGGGCGTGTTCTAAAAGTACCAGTATTCGAAACATGTCATTGTGGTCAATCGTTCAAAGCAAATCATAAACGAAAGCGTAGATTTTGTTCGATTAAGTGTGGTCGTGTTGGGAAACAGGCACCTAATAAAGGCATTTCGGTTCCACATAGAACTCGTTTAAAGATTTCGGCATCCTTAAAGAAGATAACCGGTGAACGCACTTCTCAATACGGAACATGGTGGATACATCATCCTGTTAGCGGAGAAGTTAAGAAAATCAAAATGATCGACTTTGACAAATATCATGCAAATGGGTTTGTTAGGGGTCGACGAATTA
>CAZHID010000206.1:1816-2409 GCA_964532445.1 uncultured Planctomycetia bacterium
CATCCGGACCAAATTCCAATCTCCCAAGAATCATGTTAGTATCTGGGAGTCGCTGAAAGGGCGCACCGCTCGGACCAATTCCAATACCGTGTTACCGAGAACTTGTAGGCGTCAGGGCCGTCCTTCGGCGACTTTACTCAACGCAGTCGACGCCGAGATCGCCCTCAGGCTTTCGCTGTGTTGTCGAAAATGGAGTGCCTTCCATGGCAAAATTTGAACCTGTGACGGAGAAGTCCGTGGCGGCCGCCACCGTGCGCGGAAATTGCTTCGGCGCATTGCGCGCCGAAAAGGCGCGCTTCGATCGCCGGTCCGGCAAGATCTTCATCAGTATGAGCACGGGTCTCGACGTGTCCTTCTCGCCGAAGGCGGCCCAGGGTCTCGAAGACGCGACGCCGGACCAACTTGCCGGCGTGGAGGTCACGGGCGGCGGGTGGACACTTCATGTGCCCGCGCTCGATGCGGACTTCTCGATTTCGAGACTGATGGCGGGCTTCCTGGGGTCGACCGACTGGATAAAGCGCGAAGCGCGACTGACGGCGTCGCGGGAGAACGGGAAGCGCGGCCGTCCTCGGAAGGACAAATTCGCGGCCTGA
>CAZHID010000207.1:0-334 GCA_964532445.1 uncultured Planctomycetia bacterium
TTACGGCGCCAACCGCGCGGTCGACGGGAGCAACTACTCCTGGCACGGGAACATCAAGACCGGCGGTGACGCGCTGCGTGTGGACCTGGGGGCTGCCACCGAACTCACCCGGATCGACTATGATTCGCGGTATTACGACTACACGTCCATCTGGTCGGACGCTTACCGCGTCCAGGCCTCCGACAATGGTGTCGATTGGTACACCGTGATCGAAGAGAGTGGTCTGAGCCGGACGTCCGAAGATCCCGCGGTGCGCAACAAGGCCATGGGGCTCACGACCTACTACTTGAACGCGGCGGATATCCAGTCCTTGAACCCGGGCCGGACCGTGCCG
>CAZHID010000207.1:381-2389 GCA_964532445.1 uncultured Planctomycetia bacterium
TTATGACGCCGACGCCGCGTGGCACTATTCCTACCTGCGCGAGATCAAGGCTTACGGCACGCAGAACGTGACCGCCACCAGCGCGACGGCCGCCGTCGAGCACGCGACGGACGGCCTGTCCGGCGCCGCCGGGAGCTATTGGCAGGGGACTAGCGCGTCGGGTCTTGTGCCTGTCACCGCGCTGGACCAGCCCGCAGAGTTCGTGGCCGCGGACCTCGGTTCATCACGGACGATCGGCGGCTTTGTTTACAGCACGCGTTACGCGGCCGGGAATCCCGGCATCTACCAGAAGTCGTTCGGGATCGAAGTCTCCGACGACGGCGTCAACGCGTCGCCGATCAGACCGACATTTCGACGGTGACCGACGCCAACGGCAGGACCGCCGCGTTCAATCCCTCGGACGCCTCATGGTGGAACGCCTCCACCCAAACGCTGGTCAAGGCGGGTAAGTTCGGGATCTCGTTCGCGACCCCCGTCACCGCCCGCTATGTCCGGGTGACGGACATCGACAGCGTGAACTCCGGGGACTGGAACCACTCTTATGTGGGCGACCTTTCGATCCTGAACGCTTCCGGCACCCGGCTGGACCCCGTGACGGCCTGGAGCTCGTCCACTTACACCGGTCACGGCAACCCGATCACATCCTTCGACGGGGTCGAGCCGACCTCTGCGGCGACCTCATTGTGGGTCGGCGCCTACACCACCGGCACGGTACCCGGCGCTTCGGAATACCTCGAGCTCAACCTCGGCGGGGAAAAAACGCTCACCCGCCTCGAATACGACACCCGCCGGAACGACAGCAGTGTCTACTCGACGACGATGTGGCAGTCCGCGTTCGAGATCCAGTGGTCCGTGGACGGAAAGACCTGGCAGACCCTCGTCAAGCGGAGCAGTCAGACCTCGGCTCAAAAGTACGTATTCCAGACCTCGGACTTCGACCCCGCCTTCACCGCGGCCGGGAGCAAGGCCAAGTACCTCCGTGTGACGAACATCGTTTCGCACTTCAACTACAGCACTTATGGGGCGACCTGGCATCACGCGTACGTGAGCGAGATCGCCGCGTATGACGGGGCCCAGAAGCTGGACATGACCGCGAGCGCGTCCTCGAGCATCGACGCCACCTGGAACCCGTCCAAAACCGTCGACGGACGCGATGCGGACGACGGAGCTTCCCTGTACACCGGTTGGCACAGCGCCGCCGCGAATACCACCGGCCGCCAGCCCGGCTTCGAACCGGAGTCTTTCACGATGGACATGGGCAAGGAAGTCGGCCTCGAGAAGCTTTTTTATGACACGACTTTCGTCCAGGGCGCGAACAGGGCGTATCAGGAACAGTTCGAGATCCAGTGGTCGAAGGACGGTGAGACCTGGCAGACCCTGGTCTTCAAGAAAGGACTCACGGATTCGCAGGCGTTCAACTTCACGTCGGCGGATTTTGACGCCTCGTTCGCCGCCGCCGGCGGTACCGCGCGCTTCCTGCGCGTCACCAACATCCGCTCCTTCCTGTTGACCGCGGCCACCGGCCAGATCGCGGATTACAACTGGAATTACGCCTATGTCTCCGAGCTTCGTCCTTACGGTACGGGCGTCCAGACCGTCACCCCGACCTCGGTCCGCGGCATCGCTTACGATGCAGGCCAGGCGGTGGACGGCATTGCGGGCGACAAGAAGGTGGGCTGGGTCGGCGCGAACATCAACGGCATCAACGACGCTCTGGAGATCGACCTGGGCGGTTCCAAGACGATCGGCCAGATCCTTTATGACACCCGCTACACCAGTGACGTCGGCACATATTACGACAACGTCTGGCAGGAATCCTTCGCGATCGACGGCTGGGACGACGCGGAGCAGAAGTGGGTCAGGCTCGTGAACCGTGCCGGTCTGAAAAAAGCGAACGCCGGTGTCATGACGCTGAATTTCTCGCCCGTGACCGTCAGCAAGATCAAGGTCCACAGCATCCTGTCCCGCTGGGAAGGCGGCGCGGATTGGCATTACGCGTACGTGAGCG
>CAZHID010000208.1:0-2343 GCA_964532445.1 uncultured Planctomycetia bacterium
GAAGAAGAAGCGCGCCGCGTCCTTGCCGACCTCGTCCATGAGCTCGCGCAGCGTAATGAACTCGCCGGCCCGCGTCGACATGCGCAGCTGCTTGTCGCCTTCATAGAGGGAGACGAGCTGGGCGATCTTGATATGGAGCTTCTCAGGGTCATTGCCGAGCGCCTTTTGGGAAGCCTTGATGCGGGCGATGTAGCCGTGATGGTCGGGGCCCAGGATGTCCACAAGCGAATCGTAGCCGCGGCGGAACTTGTCGCGGTGGTACGCGATGTCCGGCATGAGGTACGTGAAGTTCCCGTCGCTTTTACGGACCACCCGGTCCTTGTCGTCGCCGTACGGGGTTGTGCGGAGCCACAGCGCGCCCTCGGCCTCGAAGACCTCGCCGCGCTGCTGGAGTTCCGCCAAAGTTGCCTCGACTTGGCCGGAGCCTTCCAGTTTTTCCTGACTGAAGATGGAATCGAACCGCACATCAAAGTCCTCAAGGTCCTTGAGGATGGTCGCCATGATCGTTTCGCGCGCGTGGAGCATGCAAACCCTGATCGCCGGGTCGCGCGGCTCAAGCCAGGCGGACCCGCCCTTTTGGGCGAGAAGCTCGGAGGCCATCGTCTTGACGTAGTCCCCTTTGTAGCCGTTCTCGGGGAAGTTCGCCTCGAGCCCCGCCGCTTCGCGGCACCGCTCATAAAGGGAAAGGCCCAAGGTCTTGATCTGCACGCCGATGTCGTTGTTGTAGTACTCCGAAGAAGCGTCCCAGCCCGCGCAGCGAAGGATGCGGACGAGCGTGTCGCCGAGCGCCGCCTGCCGGCCATGCGCGATCGTGAGGGGTCCTGTCGGGTTGGCGCTGACGTACTCCACGAGCATCTTGCCTCGGGAGGAGGGCTTTTCGGCGCCAAAGGCGGGGTCCGTGAAGATCTCCTCCACGACGGCGGTGAGCGCGGAACGGTCGAGAAAAAGATTGATGAAGCCGGGACCCTCGACCTTGATGTCCGCGACAAGCTTCGCGGCGTCGGGATCGCCTGCCTTGAAGCGGGCGACCACGTCATCGGCCAGCGCGCGCGGGCTCTTACGGGCTTCCTTGGCGAGCTTGAGGGCGAAGTTGGTCGTGAAGTCCCCGAACTGATCGTCCTTGGGCTGTTCGAGAAGGATCGGCGATGTCAGCTCCTGCGCTCCGATGCTCGCTCGCGCGGCCGCTTCGAGCGCTTTGCGGATCCGGGCTTCGACCTCGAGGCAGGTGGTCATTTTTTGGAGGACTTGCCTGACTTGGAGGGTTTGGAGGGCTTTTCGGGTTTGGCCGGCGGCTCAGGAGCGTCGACGATCGCGCGGCGCGGGGCGTCGCCCCACAGCGATTCGAGGTCGTAGTACTTGCGCAGTTCGGACAGGAAGATATGGACCACGATGTCCGAGTAGTCGAGAACGATCCAGTCGGACTCCTTCAGACCGTCCCGGTGGACGATCGCGTTGCCGTCCTTCTTCATCTCGAGCTCGATATGCTCCGCGATCGTGCGGCCGCGCGTCTTGGACGAGGCCGAACAAATGACAAAATAATCGCACATGCCCGAGACGCGGGTCATATCGAGGACGAGGACATTTTCGGCTTTGCGCTCGAGCGCGAGGCGGGCCATCAGCTCGGCGGTTTTGGCGGAAGTGATAACGGGCTCCTTAAAAATAGATCGATGATCCTGTTTGGAAGCCGAGAGTTTAGCACACTCCGGGCCTAAGTATAAACCCGGCTTATCCGAGGTAAGCGATCACCCGGTCGACACAGGCCCGGACATCTTCCCGGTCCGTGTCCAACGTGAGCTCCGGACGCTCGGGCGCCTCGTAAGGCGCCCCCACGCCGGTAAAATCTTTCAACGTTCCCTGCCGCGCCTGCCGGTACATGCCTTTGACGTCCCGGGACTCGCAGACCTCGAGCGGACAGCGGACATACACTTCCACGAAGTTCCCGATCCCCTCGCGGGCCGCCGCTCGGGAAGTCCCGCGCGGGGACAAAAGGGCCACGAGCACGATCTTGCCGAGGCGCATTTCCTCAGCGGCGAGCGCGGCGGCGCGGCGGGCCTGCTCGGCGCGGTCGGCGTCGGAATAACCCAGATCGGCCGACACCGTCCGGCGGATCTGGTCGCCGTCCAAGAGACGGGTCGCCAGCCCCAGTTCCCGAAGCCGTCGGTCGGTCTCGGCAGCCAGTGTCGTTTTGCCCGAGCATGGTAGCCCGGTGAACCAAACGACCATCGGCCGCGTCATCGGGCGGCCCGGTCCCGCAGTCGGGTCGAGGACTCTTTGACGGGCCTCATCGGAAAAACCGTGAACCCGCGCCGGACGGACGGACGCCTGAACCCTGGTCTATGAGCG
>CAZHID010000209.1:0-2341 GCA_964532445.1 uncultured Planctomycetia bacterium
CTGAAGCGTCTCCATGCGGAACGATCCGCCGCCGAGCGTCCAGAGCGTGGGATCTTCGGAGCCGATCCAGGTCTTCGAGATGAGCGGCTCGACCGGATGGTCCAAACGATGGCGCATGAACCGGTTCGCGTATGCGATCGCCAAGATCCCGATCAGTTCCTTTTTTAACAGCGGGGCCATGAGAGGAAGCTTGCCAGGACCGGGATCCAACTGTCTGTCGGTAGCCGAACGGAGCGAGCGTTGATGGTTGTGGTGCTCGAGCTGGCGCTTGTAGGCCGTAAGGATCTTACCGATGGCGGCGAGTTCGTTCCGCGAGACATAAAAAAGATCGTCGCCCTCTGTGACGGCCTCGGCCGCGTCGATCAACTGCTGACTTTGATCGGGATCGGTCTCATCGAGCGCGCGCCATTTCTCGATCTGACGGATGAGGGTGTTCGAGACATAGGTCAGCATCTCCTCGTCCGCGCCGAGATCGGCCGGGTTGCCGTAAAAGGACTGTGTGATGCCCGAGACGATGGCGTGCGTCACGGCGTTCCCTGGGTACTGGGCCAGACGGTTCTCCAGCTCCACCATCACGCGCTGCAGCGCGGCCTGGGCGTTCTGCCAACCGCCGGGAGACCCGGCATTGGGATCCGCATCGGCCGCAGACCGGTTCACGGCGTGTTCAGCTGACCGGAACGCGACGACCCGCGCCATCAGCGATACCAGTTTGTTGTTGTTGAAGGAGCCCGGAGCAAGTGGGCCGGGTTGGCGCGGGCCGCGATAGATGCCGAGGATCTGACGGACCTGCGCGACAGTGTCTTCGTTCAAATAAGGCCGGTTCTCAGGGGCCTCCAGCATCGCTTCGGCTTTTTTCATCAGTTCCCCTACCGAGGAAGCGCTCCAACCCCGGATCTCATCGTTCACGCCCGCGGCGATCGTGGAAGCTGAGCTCGGACCCCGGCCGTCGGAAGCCAATCCATTGGCGATGCTCCTGCGCAGGGCCATATCGGGAACATGGAGCTGGCGGATGATCCCGTCCGCCACTCGGATCTCATCGACGCTCATCCGCGCGGCGGATGGTAAACCCTGCTTTGCGGGAGGGACGGGCAACGCGAGGTAGCCGGTGGGTTTGTCGCCCGATAAGAACGACTCCAGTTCGCCCCGGCCGGTCTGGGCGTAGAGCCCGAGCGAACGCCCGATCCAGTCAAAAGCGCTCAGAGCGTTCTGGAGCTGGTCCTTGGTTTCCGCGTCCACTCCCATCATATCGCCCATATCCGCCCAACCTTTAAGGGATAAGCTCTTGTTCTTGATGTCCCACTCAGGGATGACGCCGCCGATCGTGAGCGTCTCGATCAGGACGGCCTGACCAAAATTTTCCGGGGCCTTTCTCAATGCGTCGAGCCGTTCCGCCAGGGTTTTTCCGGCGATGGAAAGCTCGGCTAGAAGTACCTTGGACTTCGCCGGGTCATCGAGCTCGGCTAAGCGCGGCAGAAGCGCGTCGGTCCGCCCCAGGATCTCGCCGGCCAAGCTCCTGGCCGAATGCCGGTCACGCTCATAAAGTTCTTCCGCCTCCGCGCGGGTCATGGCCGCGAAGTTCATCGCCCACTTGACCTGGGCTTCGGGAGGGGCCGGCATCCGCGCGCCGGCGGGAACCGCCGACGGAACGGCGACGATCATGGCGAGGATGTCCTGGGTGTAGCTCTCGCCTTCGTCGGGCTGCATTTCGGAAGTACCGGCGGGTTCCAGCCGGGCGATCCAGCCGGCCGCTTCGAACTCCCGGATCAGGTCCTGAACGACCTTTTGGTGTTCGTCCTCGTACTCTGAGGGATGGCGATCCTGATACGCTTTGAGCATGCCGCGAGCTTGCATCAGGTCCCTGCTGTGGACCATCGTGACGAGTTTGCCTCCCTCGGCCAAATGCGCCCGGACGATGTCCCAATACGCTTTTCGCTCGTCTGGAGACAGGAAATTGATAAAAAGTGAATCGACCACGAGGACTGAGGGCGTTTCGGGCCAGACGGCCGGATCCAGGACACTGCCGGCGCGGAACTGACCATCCGATAGTGTCGCTCCCGCGTCCTCGAGCCGTTCCCGCGCCAACCGCATCATGGAAGGATCGCGGTCATTCAGCACCAAACGCGCCGGGTCCATGCCGGCCTCCATCAAGGGCAAAGCCAGCGATCCGGGTCCTTCCGCCGCAAGAAAGACGTTCCCCTCAGGGGCGGCGTTCTTATGGATCCAGTATGCCGCCTGCCCAAGGGCTTCGCGCTCGTACTTACCCTGACCATTCTCATCCGCGAGCCGGACCAGGTATTCATCACCCGACTGCGCCTGATCCACCGTGGAATCATGGAACGCG
>CAZHID010000210.1:0-2329 GCA_964532445.1 uncultured Planctomycetia bacterium
CGCTCTGTATCCCCGCGCTCTTGGCGCTCCTGGCGGACATCCTGTGCGCGCCGGCGCGCCGGCGCGCGGCCGCGGCAGGGGTCGTCATGGGAGCGGCGCTGGCCTGCAAAATGACGGCCGCTTATCTGGCGCCGGCGGTGCTCGCCGCCTTCCTGCTCGCCGCGCCGGCGGGGGCCGCCGCCAGGCCGGGCCTGGGGCAAAGGGTCGTTTGGATGTTCGTCTTCGGCGCGTCGGCGCTCGCGGCCTTGTTCATTTTTTCACCGTTCATCTTCCTCGATTGGTCCAGCTTCTATCAGCAGATGCAGGCGCAGCGTTTGGCGGAGAGCCCTTTGCCTTGGACGTTCCACCTGTCGCATTCGGTCTTTCAGGGGACCGGCTACGCCGCGCTTTTTTTGGCGTTCGCGGGTGTCCTGGTCCTGTGGAAGACGAACCGCCGGTTGGTTCTGTTCCTCTTGATCGCGGCCGCGTCGTTTTACGCGGGGAGCGGGTTCATGGGCATGCATTTTTCGCGGCGGATGCTGCCGCTGATGCCGGTCCTTTCGGTGCTGGCCGGCTGCGGCTGGGTCTGGCTGGCGGCCAGGGTCCGCAGCGGGGCTGTGAAGGCCGTTCTGTTCGCCGCGGTCGCGGTCACGACCGCGCTGCCGGCGGTGTACCTGGACGCACTTTTTTTGCGGGAGGACACGCGGGCACAGGCTTTGAGCTGGTTCGAGGCGAACGTCCGGCCGGGCAGCACGGTCGTGGTCGACAACCGTTTCTTCGGTCCGCGGCTCGTTCAGACGGCCGAGCTGCTCGAGGAGAAGGAACGGCTGCTTGCGGGCGAGTCCAATGCCGCGGAGACCTACATGTCGAACCCTTCGACGGACCGCGTGCGCGCCCAGCGGATCGAGGCTTTGAAAAAACTCAGCGGAACACGGCCGGCGTACCGGACCTACGCGCTGTCAACCGACCCGGTCCACCGGGGATTACCGCTCTTTATGCTGCCTGTGGTCGCGCCTGAGAAAACAGCGCTCGAAACCGCCGGTGTTGAATACCTTGTGTTCAACTCCATTGATGTCCGGGAGGACTTCCACGCGCTCAAAAAAACGCTGGGCGATCGGCTGGAGCGCGCGGCGGTTTTCAGCCCATACGGGGACGGGGCCGTTGGTCCGGGTGGGGTGGCCGGGGCATCGGTGGACCCTTGGGTTAACACGGCCGGGCCTCACGCCTGGGCGGAGCTCTTCCGCCGTCAACGGCTCGGTCCGCACCTGGAAGTCTACCGTTTGAAACCGGCGTCCGAGGGCCGCGAGTGATCCCGGCTTGGGAGCGTCTTAAAAAGCACTTCACCGCGACGACCGTTCTGTACGTTGCCCTCTTCCTCTATTTCCTCTGGCCGGTCCTGACCCTCCAAGAAGCCTTCATCCGGGCGGACTACTTCGATCAGCATTTGCCTTGGGCCCGGGTGTTCTACGATTGGGTCCACGGCCGCGCGGACATCTTCTGGACCCCGATGATGGGCGGGGGATTTCCGCTCGCGGCTGAAGGACAGGTCGGGGCGTTTTACCCGCTCCATCACGTTTGGTACCGGATCTTGCCGTTCGAGGCCGCCTACGCCTGGAGCACGCCGCTGCATCTGGCGATCGGCGGTTGCGGGATGTACGTGTACCTGCGCCGCTGCGGGCTGTCTCGGGACGCGTCGGGCTTGGGCGCGGTACTGTTCTCGTTCGGCAGCGGGTACGGCGGATCGTTCTTCAGTCCCGGCGGATTGCGGGCGATCGCGTGGATGCCTTGGTGCCTCGCGGTCCTGGAGCGGGTCCGCTTCGCGCCGCTCAAGGGCCGTCTGGGCGGGTGGGCAGTCGCGTCAGTGATGATCACGTTCATGTGGACCGCGGGCGCGGCGCAGAGTGCCTTGTACGCGATCTTGTATCTTGTGCTTCACGAAATTATTTGCGCTGTCAGCCAGCCGTTTTCGGGCGTCACCGGAAGTTCTCGCGCACCGCTCGGCGCCGGCGTGTTACTGCGGTCCTTCGCGGTCATGGTGCCGGTCCTCATCGGCACCGCGCTCGCTTTTCCGCAGCTGCGGCTCACCTGGGAATTGACGCAGGTGTCGGTCCGGTCGGGCGAGAGCGTCGCGTTCGCGCTTTGGGGATCGGCGCCGCCGATCTTTCCGCTGGCGCTGGTTTTTCCATCCTGGATGATCCTGATGCGTGTCTCCTGGTATCTGGGTATTTTGGCACTCTTCCTATGGCTGGTCCCTGGCCGGCCCGCCGCGCGTTCTTTCGCCGTGCGCCATTGGATCCTGGCGGCCGTGTTCGGTCTTTTGGCGCTGGGCTAATTCAATCCTCTCTACCGT
>CAZHID010000211.1:0-2238 GCA_964532445.1 uncultured Planctomycetia bacterium
TATATCAAATTGGTTTGAGGGCTGTATAAACTGAATGGAGTGATCGGGGAGTTTTATTTTTTAACAAAACTGTTCAAAAATAACCCTCCTTGACAACACCTCCTGTGTTTTGTTGTAATGTCCTCCCTTAACATGGAAAAATTACTCGAAACACCCAACGCCGGCTCCGTGGATACCCCGGAAGCCGCTTTGTCGACCGCGGAAACGTGCGAGTTCCTGAACATCAGCCGTCAGACGCTCTATAAGCTGGTCAAAACGAACCGCCTTCCGGGCCACAAGATCGGCGACAAATACCGCTTTTTCAAGACAGAAATCCTAAGGTTCTTCGATCATGGCTCGTGAGACGAAGCAGGCGGCCGACGAGAGACGCCGGTCGAAGCGCTTCGACCTTCCCATCGAGATCGAATACCGCACGCTGACGCAGAATCCCATCTTTGGGAACGTGATCGCGCAGAACGTTTCGGAAGCCAAGGACGTCAAGCGAGGTGAGACGATCCAGCTCAAGATGTCGGTGCCCGGGGACAATCTCCCCGTGTTCGCCACCGGAACGGTCGCGTGGGCCGACGGCGTCAAGGCGGGCGTGCGCATCACGAAGATCTCGCGCAACGACCAGGAACGCATCCTGGAACATATTTATCAGAACTGGCTGAAGAGTCAGCACCTCCAGCGGCCCGTCGGGCGTTAGTCCCGGGTCTTTGGGGATCATCCATCGCTCCCGCCACCGGCGGGGGCTCAACAGGAGTAAGTAAAATGGCAGACGCCAAAGAGACCGCCGAGAAGAAGCCGAAGAAAAAAGACACCCTCCCGACCAACTGCGCGCAGACCAATGCCCGCATCCGCCGGAAGAACTGGTACTACCGCAACGGTCAATATTTTTCATCCAAAGCCGCTGCCAAGGCTTACGCTGTGAAGAAGGCCGACGAGAAGCAAAAAGCCGCCGCCGCGGAAGCCGAAAAAGCCGCCGCGCCCGTCGAAAAGGCCGCGTCCTAAACGCGGTCCCGTCCGGCCGATCCGCCCGCCCGAGGTATGGACCCCGAATGCCTTTTCTGCAAGGTAGCCCAGCGGAAGATCGCCGCTCAGATCGTGAGCGAATCGGATGCTTGGATATCTTTTCGGGACATCCATCCTCAGGCCCCGGTCCATCTTCTGATCGTTCCCAAGGCGCATATCCCGAACCTTTCGGCGTCAGCCCCGGAGCACGCGCCCCTCTTAGGGTCGATGCTCTTGGAGCTCGCGCGGTTGGCGCGGGAGAACGGCGTGGAAGCTTCGGGGTTCCGTGTGGTGAACAACTGCAACCGCGACGGCGGGCAGACGGTCGGACATCTGCACTTTCACTTACTAGGAGGCCGGGGCCTGAATTGGCCTCCGGGTTGAAAGCATGAGCTCTTCCCATCGTCCCGCACCCGAGCGCCGCATATCGGCGCGTCTGGTCGACTCGTTCGAGTTCAGTATCGGTTTTGACGGTTACGACGTCACCGCGTCGGTGATCAACATATCGGCCACAGGCCTGCTGTGCCGGACCACCCGTGAGCTTCCCGTGATGTCCAAGATCGACATGGCGTTGATGCTCCCGAGCCGGGGCGTTCCGGGAAAGTCAGATACGGTCAAGATCCAGGGGGTCGTGGTCCGCAACGAACAGGATGAACGGGGGACCCGCGCGGCCATTTTCTTTCTGGACATGAGCGCTACGCACCGTAAAAAACTGGAAGTGTATTTGAACCGTCTCACGGAAACCGGATAGACCCGTTCCGACATGGCCCTCTTCCGCCGGCGCCCTAGCCGCCAGAATCCCGCTCCTGCCGCCGAAACCCATCAAAAGATCGACCGCATCCATTTCCTGAAACGCTGCTCGCTTTTCGCGGCGCTGTCCGATTGGGAGCTCCAGTCCATCGCGCGCCTCACTCGCCTGGTCGAGGTGAAGCGGGACGAGGTGGTGTTCAAGACGGGTGACGCCGCCGCCGCTTTTTATATCGTGATCTCGGGTAAGTTCGAGGTGTTCGCGGGCGAAGGACTGCGCCGCCAGGTCCTGGTCTACCTCAAGCAAGGCTCCTATTTCGGCGAGATGTCGCTCATCGCGGACCAGCCGCATTCGGCGACGGTCGCCGCGCGTTCGGACAGTCTGGTGCTGGAGATCTCCAAGGAGAACTTCAAGAAGATCGTCGAGAACAACGCGGCCGTTTCCCTCGAGATCAGCCGGGTGCTTTCGCGCCGGCTCAAGGAGGAGAACGAGCGCTCGCT
>CAZHID010000212.1:0-1788 GCA_964532445.1 uncultured Planctomycetia bacterium
TAAGAGCGTGACCTTCTACTCAGGCGACCAGGGCGAAGAAGTCGCCGACTACACCCAAGCCTTTAAGGCCGATCAAACGATCGCGAAAACGACGGTTTTTTACTACGAAGGTGGCGTCCGCGCCGCCAGCGGATACGGGTTGGCCCTGTCGCGCCAGGACACCTACAAAGGCTCCGATACGACCGCCTCAGGCCGCAAACTCTCGGTTTCATATTTCAAGGGCGACGAAGGCGATGAAAAAACCGACTACATCGAGAATTACGATGTCGAGGGGACCGTCACCCGGACGATCGTTTCGGAGTATGAGAACGGCACCTCCGCGGAGAACGCGGCAGGGCTGGCGATGCGCCGGCAGATATCCTACAGGGGTCAGGGGACCGGAGGCCGCGTCCTTTCCATCACTCATCTGGCCGGCATTGAAGGTGAGGAAAAGACCGACATAACCGAAATGTACTCGCTCAAAATGAACGCTGCGGGGGTGCTGACGAATGTGGTCACCCGGACGTCCATTTCTTACTACGCCTCGAACGACGCCGCACAAACTGACCTGCGTGCCGATGACGCGGCGGCGGACGCGTTGCACCACCAGGATGTGTACAAGGGCCAGGACATTGACCCCGCCACTCGCCGCAAGTTATCGATCACTTACTTCCGCGGCGAGGAAGGGGAGGAGAAGACGGACTATTCTGAGACGCTCGACATGAGCGGACTGGTGACCCAGACGGCGATCAGCTGGTACGGCAGCGGAACGACCCGGGCGGTCGATGCCGCCGGACTCGCGCTCCACCATCAGGACAACTACAAAGGAGCGCTCACCGTGAGCGAGGCCCGCGGCACCGATGACCTGGGCGCACCGGTAGCGATCGACAACCGCCGCGCCTCAGTCGCCTATTACGCGGGCACCGAGGGTGAGGAAAAGGTGGACTACACGACGACGCTGGAGGTCACGGGCAATGTCCAGAAGACCTCGATCAGCTGGTACGGCAACAACGGGACCGTGCGCGCCGAGGACGCCCTGGACCTGCCGCTCCGTCGCCAGGACGTCTATAAAGGAGAGCTCAGCTCGGACGAGATCTTAGGCGCGGCCGTGATCGATAACCGAAAACAGCAGATCATCTTCTATGCCGGGACTGAGGGGGATGAAAAAGCGGACTACACCCAGACCCTCGATACCTACGGCAACATTTCGAGGACCGCGATCAGCTGGTACGGTGACGGCACTACCCGCGCCGAAGACGCCGCCGGGCTCGCGCTCCACCATCAGGACACTTACAAGGGCATCTACACGGCGGAGGAACCCGGTCAGCCCGGAGCTCAATCCCTTGTCGCGCCCAACGAAAAGATCTCCGTCACCTTCTTCGCCGGCGACGAGGGCGAGGAAAAAGCGGACTACTCGGTCAACTACGCCACCGGCGGCACGGTCATCAAGAGCGTTTCGGTCAACCTGTACGGGACCGGTCTGCGCGCGTCCGCGGCAGACCCTGACGCGCTCCTGACCAAGTCCTACACCTACAAGACATCCGACCTGGCGTTGATCTTCGAATTGAACGGCGATCTCAAGTCGGACCTCGAAGGCCTGCTCGTCACCGAGGCGTTCTACACCGGCACGACCGCGGGCGAGGAGATATCGGATTATTCGATCAGTTACAAGTACGGAACGGGCCAGGCCAAGTCCTACTCGTTCAATTTTTACCGCGTGGCCGCGCCCACGACGGAGGACCCCGCCGCGACCGCGGATGTGCGCGCCTGGGACTCCCGTGTGACCTCCGATGACCCTATGAAACTTTC
>CAZHID010000212.1:1848-2204 GCA_964532445.1 uncultured Planctomycetia bacterium
GACGATCCCGATACACTGGATGTGGACGAGGCCGTCGCTCAGCCGTTGCGCGCCGAAGTTGCGGATGTGGAATCCGCGCTTCGCGAACAGCGCACTTACCGTTACACGAACGGATCGCAGGGGACGCTCCAGTCCAAGACCTTCCTGGTCGGCGATACCGGTGAGGAAAAAACGGACCGCGTGCAGCAATTCACGTCCACCGGGAACACCCTTGCCAACGAGTCGACTTTTTATTACGAAGGTGCCGAGGCCGACGACGAGCTGGTCCGGGCGGCGGACGCGGACCCCGACGCGGCGCTGCGCCGTCAGGACAACCGCCGCTACCATTACGGCGAAGCCAAGGAGATGATCTCGCA
>CAZHID010000213.1:0-2179 GCA_964532445.1 uncultured Planctomycetia bacterium
ATGACCCAAAGGATCCCGGGGATCTCCTTGAACGAGTGGCTCAGTTCACCCAGGACCCAGGATGACGCCATCCGTCTGACCGAAGCGCTCGCGGCATCGGTCCGCGCGCTCCATGAAGCCGGGATCTTCCACGGGGACCTCGGACCTTCCGAGGTCTTCATCGAAACGTTGAGGGACGGGTCTTTCCGGGTGCGTTTTGCCGATTTTGGTCTTGCCGTTTTGAGAGGTGATCCGCGGCTGGGGATCACCGATATGATGTCGCGACACGGTCTGTTGACGCTGATGAACCAGGACTTCAACGCGGATGTCGCGGTGTGGGCGTTGGCCCATAACCAGCGCAGTCCCTGGCGGGCCCGGGACCTGGCCAGCCTGACCAATCTTTATCGGTTCATGATCGATAAGGCCGGGCTCGAAGTTTCCAAAGAGGAAACAGCGCTCTGGATCCACGCTCTCCTGGACCCCGACGGTTCGGGGGCCTACAAGTCCGCGCTCGATGATTATCTGCTCGCGCTTGAAGCCGGTTCAAGAGAATCCGTCGACGGCGCCAGGCTGGCTTCGGGCGCAAGGAGCGCTTGGTTCTGGACCGTGATGAAGGTTCTCGTGCCCATCACCGCGTTCTTGTCGACCTACTTCTGGTTGGACAGGTTCCTGGAACAAAGATCGGAGATGCTCCGGTCCCCGGCATCCTCTCTGGTGGAGCCGGCGTTGGATCCGTCGGCCGGCCAGGCACCCGCGATCACTTCGATCCCGGAAGCGGAAGTGAACGTCGATGAAGGCCGGCGTCTTCTGGACGCGCTGGAAAAAAGAACTCAAGGAGGCGCCTCGGACATCCTCGCCTCGAGCGGGGAGATACGGGCCAGGGTCTACTTCATTCAATTGCTGGTGGACGCGGTCACCGATTGGCAAGGCCGGCTATCGTCCTTGTCCGCGAAGCCCGATTGGGCTCCGGCTATGGACCAACGCGTCAACTCGGCCGTGGGACGGGCGAGGGAAATACTGACCGTAGTCGAAACCGAACTGGCCACCCTCACGGTGCCGGATGCCCTCACGGCCCAGCCCGGTCCTGTCGCTCCGCTCAATCCATGGGAAATGGCCGTTCAGGAGATGGAGCTTCTGCGCGTCTCGCATCCTAAAGGAACGCGCGTTATCACCGCCGCGTCGCCGGAGTGGGAGCGGCTTCTGAGCGGCCTCGATCGGATGAAGTCGATGGTGGAAATGGCGTATGAGTATGAAGCGGATGACCGGTCCCTTTTTGCCCGGTTCGCCGCCGAAGAGATGGAGCGGACATTGAAGGACCTTGAAGACCATCTGACCTTGACCGCCGCCGAGTATGCCCAGCTCGTGATCGGGACGCAAAAGAGGGCGAAGGACCATCCCGCTTACAAGAGCGGCGCGGATGGTAAGTTCGTGATGGACGATCAACTGATGATGAACATCCGCTTGTGGATGGCGGGGGCCTTCCGTAACACCGGAGACCCGAACTTTTATGAGGTCCTCCGCTGGTCAGGTCTGAAAAAAATGGAGCGTGAGGTCGCGCCCGCTCTTTGGGCGATGATCCGCCATTTGGTTTCTGAGGAGGGATCGGTCGATATCCCTATCGTGGACTTATGGCCTGAAGGCGGGTCACCCATTTCGGTGTACACCGCGGCGGATAAAGCCGCCGCCGCCCACCTGCCGGACGTGAAACACCTTCTCAGGGCGGAGGTGCATCTGGACTACGAAAAAGAAATGAACAGCGATGAGGCGGGTTCCTTGCTGAACAAGGACGGAGGTATCCGTAAGGCGGCTTCGTACGGACTGAACAATCCTGTCCCCGGCCGTCCCAGCCTCGCATTCTACAAACGGGGTAACTATTGGGAGTTGATGACGACGGACGCCGCGCTTCAACTGCGCCCGTCCGATATGGTCCATTTGAAGCGGGAATTCCCGCGGCTTATCAAGGAATGGGTCGAATCCATGGCCCGGCATAACGGATGGGACCCTTCCGAAGTGGGTGTCGCCGTGGTGCTCCGGATCCACACGCTGTATTCCGCGGGCGATGGCGTAGAGGATGAAATGGTCGACCCGGCGCTGGTCTTTGGGCGACAGGGTCTGATCCGGATCGAAGGAGCCTTCGATGTCGGGACCGCCGCCGCCGATTCCGTTCACCCGCGGCACTTCGCAGGCGACCTGACAGGCA
>CAZHID010000214.1:0-2160 GCA_964532445.1 uncultured Planctomycetia bacterium
ATGAAGCACGAACGCCATGTCGAACCGGCGGAGGCGCAGCTGGCGAGCGAGGCTCAGCCAGCCCATCAAACCCCGGTGCCTCCCTTGCTTGGAATAGTCGTATTCGAGAACTTCGTCCGAATCGGGACAGCGTTCCGCCAGTTCGCGCACCGCGGGCCGGACAAGCCACGTGATGCGCGCGTTCGGGAACTTGGCGCGGACCGCGGCCACCGCGGGGAACGAAAGCGCGGCGTCACCGATCCGGTCCAGGCGCACGATCAGGACATTGGGCCCGACACGCTCGGGCAGGTCATCCAGAAGGTCCTTGGCCCGCCGATAGACGTCCTCGACGGTGATCTCGGTCAGGCAACGGCGGTGGCCGTAACGGCACTGCGCCTGACCGCAAGGAGAACAGGAAACGCCCTTGAATACGACCCCCGCGGCCGAGCGCTGAGGCCCGTATTTGAGCGGTGAGGTGGGACCGAAGATCGCGACGGTTTTTTTACCGATATGGTCGGAGGCGTGCAGCGGCGCGGAGTCGTTGGTGACCGTGACCGCGGCGGCGCGGATCAGCTCCATGGAATCGGCCCAGCTCACCCGGCCCGCGAGGTTCGCGCTCGGCTCGCCCATTCGCGAACGGATCGCGTCGATCCTCCCGCGCTCCCGCTCATCCCCGATCCAGATCACGTCCAGCCCTTCGTCCCGGATCAGCCTGTCGGCCAGCGCCGCGAAGCGCTCGGGCAGCCATTCCTTGGTGGACGACTTGGAGCCGGGCGCGATCACGGCCGTCCGGCCGCTGAGCGATCCGGGGTCCGCGGACCGGACCGGGCTGAACCGGAACGGTTCCACGTTGACGCCCAAGGCGCGGACCAGGTTGAGATGCCGGTCCCTCATGTGCTCCGCGCCGCCGGACCAGACGGGACATCGGGTCTTGCCGAGCCAGCCGAAGATCGAACGTCTCAAGTCGATCACCCGGTCGTAGCGTTCGGCATGTATCTTTTTAAAAAGCCGGAGGCGGCGGCCGAGCGGGCGCTTGACGTCCACATGGACCGCGCGCACCCGGGTGTCGTTCTGAAAAATGGAGGCGGCGGCAGGACCGCACACGACGTCCACAGCGGCGTCCGGGAACGCCTTGACCGCCGCTTCCAGCGCCGGCAGCGACAGGATCGCGTCGCCCAAATTCGAAAAACTGACGAAGAGCAGGCGCTTCACGGGCGCCCCCGCGGCGGCCGTCACGCCAGCACCGCCGACCCGAATGCCGCGTTGACGGCCGCGGCCGCATCGTCCGCCGTCAGATGGTCCAGACACACCCGGTTCACACAGCGGTCGAAATAGCAGGGCAATTCACAACCCCAATCCTTGAAGGCCACCGCGGACCGGCCGCGCGTGATAGGCCCCGTGACGGAAGCGAGCGTCGGTCCAAAAAGGCCCGTGACCGGTGTGCCGAGCGCCGCCGCCAAATGCAGCGGCCCGGAATCGTTCGACACGGTCATTTCCGCGGCGGCCAGCATCCCGACGAGCCCGCCAAAGCCGGTCTTGTCGCAGAAGGACACCACTGACCCGTTCGCCGCGGCGGCGTCACGTACGATCCGATCCCCCAAAAAAGCCTCATGGGCCGATCCGCACACGGCGACCTTACGCCCGGTCGCCGCGAAACGGCGGGCCAGTTCCGCGAAGCGTTCCGCCGGCCAGCGCTTCAGGTCCCAATTGCCGCCCGGATGCAAGACGACGTAACGCGCGTCCGCGGCCCAGCCCGCGTGCCGCGCCGCGGCATCACGCCATTCGGCCAGGTCTTCCGGCCGCGCTTGTATCTCGGGATGGCGGCCATCGGCGGGGACTTCCAGAGGCGCGAGGACCGCGAGATAGGCGTCGACGCGATGGAGCGACGGTGCCGGCACCTCCAAACGCGTGGTCAGGAGCCCATCGCGCTTGGGATTGTTTCTGAACCCGATCCGCTGAGGAACGCGCGCGCGGGCGGCCGCGAGGGTCCGCGTGAAGGAGCGGTGAAGGAAAAGGGCTGTGTCAAAGCGCCGTTCGGACATCCAGCGGGACAAACGGAACTGGTCCCCCAATCCCAGCAGGAACGGGACCTCGTCATAAGCGCGGACCTCATCGACATGACGGCAGCGGGAAAGAACGGGCAGGTTGCGGGAAGCGGTGGTGACGGCGACGTAGCTCCCG
>CAZHID010000215.1:0-2157 GCA_964532445.1 uncultured Planctomycetia bacterium
AGGCGTCCCCGCCGACGAAGGAGCAAGGAGCGAGCGCGCTTCGTCTTAGACAGCGCGCGAGCGGCTATGCCCGGAGCCGGACTACTTCTTTACCTGGAGAGCGAGCGCTTCAGCTTCTTTGACGAGGTCGTCGAGGAGTTTGAGGCCGGAGCGCCAGAAGGCGGGGTCCGTGAGATCGAGGCCCATGCCCGAGGCGAGGTCTTCGGGTTTTTTCGAGCCGCCGAGAGAGAGCATGTTGAGGTATTTGGGAACGAATGAGGCAGGACCTGTCTCTTTGTACTTTTGATAGAGGGTCAGGACGAAGAGCTGGGCGAACGCGTAGGCGTAGCAGTAGAACGGCGTGTGGACGAAGTGGGGGATGTACTTCCAGCTGTGCTGGTAATTTTCGGTCAGGATGATGCTTTTTCCATAAAGTTCGCCGTTCGCTTCCATCCAGAACCCGTTCAGGACTTCTTCCGACAGCTCGCCGTCCTTGATCCCCGCCTGATGGGCCTTCAGCTCGAACTCGGTCATCGCGATCTGCCGGAACACCGTCGAAAAGTTATCGTCGATCTTGCCGCATAGGAGCGCCAGACGCTCCTTGGGATCTTTCACTTCTCCCAGCACCCGGTCGAAGATCAGCATCTCTCCGAAGACGGACGCCGTTTCCGCCATCGTGAGCGGAGCGTCGGACTCGAGGATACCGACCTTGCGCGCGAGGTACTGGTGCAGGCCGTGGCCGAGCTCGTGCGCGACGGTCAGGACGTCCCGCAGGTGGCCCGTGTAGTTCACGAGGATGTACGGGTGCAGGTCCGGCGTCGTTTGGCAGCAGAAGCCGCCGCCCTGCTTGCCGGCGCGGACCTCGGCGTCGATCCATTTTTTCTCAAAGAACTGTTCGACGATCTTTGCGGCTTCAGGCGAGAAATCGCGGTAGCCTTCCAGGACGATCCGCCGGCATTCTTCGAACGGCAGGCCGCTTTCTTTGGCGGAGAGCGACGCGTAGCGGTCGTAATCGTAGAGGGGATCGAGGCCGAGCAGTTCGCCCTTGAGCTTGTAGTAGCGCTGGGCGATCGGGTACGCGGCTTTGACGCTGGCGATGAGGTTCTCGAGGACCGGGAGCGTCGTCTCGTTGGCGAGGTTGCGCCCTTGGGCCGGGTGCGTGTAGCCGCGCAGCTTCATCGAGGAACGGTGGTCGGCCAGGATCATGTTGTAGATGTACGTCAAAAGGTGCGTGTTCGCGGCCAGGCCCTCGGCGAGCGACACGGACCCGGACTTGCGGACCGCGCGGTCGGGGGAATGGAGCAGCGCGAGCACTTCCGTCTCCGTGCGCTGGACGCGCTTGCCGTTCTCCTCGACGAAGAACGGGATGCGGTTCACCGTCTCGTCGAACAGGCGCGAAAAAGCGCTCCCGCCCGTGTTGTCCTTGAGCGACAGGATCTTTTCCTCAGGTTCCGTGAGGGTGTGCGGCGCGTACTTGCGCATGTCCTCGAGGTAGTGACGGTCGGCGGCGAGCTCAGGCTTGGCGAGCATCGAACGGACGGCCGCTTCGGGCGCCTTGCACCAGAGGATGCCCCAAAAGATCAGGTGCTCGTGGATCGAGGTCAGCCGGTCGGAGACTTTTTGCATGAACGCGCCGCGCTTGGCGTCGTCGGTTTTTTCGGCGAAGGAGAGATGCGCGAAGACGCCGGCCGTGGTCTCAGGGGCGAGCAGGGCCTTGTAGTCGCGCAGCAGCGCGGCCGCGTCGAACGGCGTCCCGGAGGCGGCGAAGGCTTCGAGCGCGGGCTTGTACTTTTTTTCAAAATCCTTGGCGAGGGCCTCGGCGCGGTCCAGGTCGGCGGTGAGTTTGGGGGCTTCGGACGAAGCGTAGAGATCGGTGAGGTCCCAGCGGACCCCGGAGGCGTATTGGGTGGTTGTCATAGGGGCGATTATAACACGGGGTGCCGGACCGATCCTGGGGCCGGCCGGCGTGTCGATCGATCCCGGGGCGAAAGGGAGCGATTTGGGTACAAACGCGCTCAAAATGAGTACAATGTCGGCAATGAAAATGTCCCGAGCCCCGATTTTTGTCCTTCTTTTTGCCGTCATGCTATGCGGTGACACCTTCGCGTTGGCCGTCCGCGAGACGCTCGACGGCGACACGCTCGTTCTCGACACGGGGGAGCGCGTCCGGCTCATCGG
>CAZHID010000216.1:0-2122 GCA_964532445.1 uncultured Planctomycetia bacterium
CAGCACCTGCTCGTCGCCGTACTTCTTGGCCGTTTCGGCCTTGTCCAGACCCTGGAGGTCGCCGTAATGGCGCTCGTTGAGGGCCTGATGCCGGGTCACCGGGACATTCGGCTGACCGGAGACTTCGAGGGCCAGGGCGAGGGTCTTCTGAGCGCGCTGGAGGTCCGAGGTGTAGGCCTTGTCGAAGCGGATGTCCTTGAGCTTGCCGCCGGCCCCGCGGGCCTCCTGCTCGCCAAGCGCGGTGAGGGGGACGTCCACCCAGCCGGTGAACTTGTTCTCAAGGTTCCATTGGGACTGACCGTGACGGAGCAGGACTAAGGTGGACATGGCTTTTCCTCTACGGTGAAGGTTGGTTCGCGAAAACGCCTATTATAGCCGGATTCGTTCCCCGCGCAAGCGCCCCAGGCCAGGGCCTCCCCGGACCCCCTAAAGTGAAGTGTTTGACAAAACCTGCTAACTATTGCTATATTTATACAACCCTGTATAAAGGGATGATACCAAAGACTAAGGAGGCCCCATGGAATTTATTGACCAATTAAGAGCCGCGATCTACCAGCCGTTCGAGCTGCTGGTGACCAAAGTGGTCGGCTTTATCCCGACCCTGCTCAGCGTCCTGATCATCCTCATCCTCGGATGGGTGGTCGCGATGACGGTGGAAAAGCTCGTCGTCCGTTTCCTCAAGCTCGCGCGTCTCGACACCATCAGTGAGAAGTCCGGCATCGCGAACGTGCTGCTTAAAGGGGACATCCACAAGACCCTCTCCGAGCTCATCGGCGTCATCATGTACTGGCTGTTCATGCTGGTCGTGATCCTCGCGGCGGTGAACATCCTGAACCTGAACGTCGCGGCGGAGCTGCTCAACAGCGTCATCCTGTACATCCCGAACGTGATCGCGGCGATCTTCATCCTGGTCCTCGGGATCTTCTTCGCCTCGGTCCTCGCGACGAGCGTCCGCACGGCGGCGTCGAACTACGGGATCTCCCAGGCCAAGGGTCTCGCCAAGACCAGCCAGGTCATCGTGATCATTTTCTCGACCCTCGAAGCGCTCAAGCAGCTGCATCTGGACGTCTCCATCTTCACGATGGTGATCCAGGCGATCGTGTTCGCGATCGCGCTCGGCTTCGCCATCGCGGTGGGCCTCGGCTGCAAGGACCTTGTCGGCCGTTCGGTCCAGCAGTTCGTCGACGGGTTCAAGAAGTAACCCGGTACGCGCCAATGTTGAAAAGAACAGGGTTATGCCCGACGCGGCATAACCCTGTTCTTGTTCCTACCGGAACCTAAAGTGAACCGCATGCCATTCCGTCCATCGTTCCGATCGCTCGGGCTCGCCATCGCCGGCGCGTCCCTGATCGTGCTCCTTGCCGGCTGCGGCGAGGAAGCGGACCAGGCGGAGCTCGACCTCCTGATCAACGAGGACCCGGTGTTCCACGAGCTGGTGCGGACCAAGGAAAATCTGGAGGCTCAAGTCGCCGGCATCCAAAAAGGCCTCGCCGAACGTAAGCGCGACATGGACCAGAAGGTCCTGACGCTCCGTCAGACGTACGAAGCCGACCGCCAGGCCAAAGAGCAGGTGATCAACGAGTATCAGGGTCTGCTCAAGACCCAGAAGACCGACTTCCAGGCCGGTTATGAAAAAACCACCGCCCTCCTCGACTCCCGCAAGCGCATGCGCGCCGATATCGAAAAAGCGATCCGTGAGGCTCAGGGCGTCGTCGCCAAGAAGGACAAGCTCGCGATCACCGGCAAGGAGATCGGCGAGTGGCAGGCCCGCATCGAGAACCTTCAGAATCGCCTCGGCCCCCTCGACGCCGAGATCTCCGCGCTCGAATCCCTCGCGTCCCTCAAGCGTAAAAAGCTCAAATACCTCTAAAGTAAATTTCCCGTATCCGATACAATAACCGGATGAAAACCCGTCCGGTTTTTCCAAGCCGCGCTTTTTTTGACCGTGCCCGAAGGTCGGGCTCGGGGGTTTCCTTCGTCCTCGCCCGGCCTTGCCGTCAGAGCGCCCGCGTCCTCTTCGAGCCCGCCGCGCGCGCGTCGCGCCGGCCTCTTCTCCTCGATTCCTCGCGTTCCGGTTCCGGGATCGGCCGGGTTTGCGTCATGCTGGGGGGCCCCTTCGCGG
>CAZHID010000217.1:0-641 GCA_964532445.1 uncultured Planctomycetia bacterium
CCCGGAAGCGTTTCCCGGCTCGAGGCCGGAAGTTTAAGGCTTCCGCACATCGGCTGGAACAGCATCCGGCCCGACTCCGGCAGCCGCCTCTTCCGGGGCGTGCCTCAGGAGACGGACTTTTATTTTGTGCACAGCTATGCGTTCGCGCCCGAAGAGGCCGGAGCGGTCTCGGCGGTCTGTGATTACGGCGTGACGTTCACGGCGGCGGTGGAGTCGGGGAGCGTCTACGGAGTGCAGTTCCATCCCGAGAAGTCGGGACAGTACGGCCTCAAGGTCCTCGAGAATTTTGCGGAGAGCGTGTGCTTAAGAAACGTCTGATCCCGGTGTTGTTCCTTAAGAACGGCCTGATCGTGCGGAGCGAGTCCTTTGAGGACTTCCGGGAGATGGGGAATGTCGTCAGTCAGCTGGAGCGTCTCAACGACTGGTGCGCGGACGAGCTGATCTACGTCGATATCACGCGCGAAGGGGAGCACGATCTGAAGCGCGACGACCAGAAGTTCCGGATGGAGCGGACCGGTATCGTCGGGATCCTCAAGGAAATATCCAAAAAAAGCTTCATGCCGCTGACGTTCGGCGGCCGGATCCGCACGCTGGACGACGCGGCGGCGCTGATCACCAACGGCGCCGATAAGGTGATCGTG
>CAZHID010000217.1:729-2078 GCA_964532445.1 uncultured Planctomycetia bacterium
TCACCGAGATCGCCCGGCAGTTCGGCTCGCAATGCGTGGTGGTCGGCGTGGACGTCCTGAAGCAAGGGGATGTGCACCGGGTCAAGGTCCGTCAGGGCGCCGAGTCGATCGAGGGCACGCCGGAGGACCTGGCCCGCCGCGCGGAAGACGCGGGCGCCGGCGAGATCTTCCTGAATTCGATCGACCGGGACGGGACCGCTTCGGGGTACGATCTGGACATCATCGACCGGGTTGCCCGGGCGGTGCGGATCCCCCTTATCGCCTGCGGAGGGGCGGGCGCGTTCGAGGACTTTGAGGACGTGATGACGCGGACGGCCGCATCGGCGGTCGCCGCCGGAAATATTTTTAACTTCACAGAGAACGCCTATCGTCGCGCGAAAGGTCACCTCGAAAAACAGGGACTTCCGGTGCGCCGATGGATACCCAAACAGATCCAGGAGAAAGCGAAATGACGACGATGCTTCAAGTTCCTAAGATGCAATACTGCGTTCGCTGCGTGTATCCGGGCGTGGCCGCGACACCGCTCACCTTCGATAAAGAAGGCGTGTGCAGCGGGTGCCGCACCCACGATGAACAAAACCGCATCGATTGGGGAAAGCGGCGGTTGATGTTCGAGCGTCTGATCGACCAGTACCGATCCAAAGACAAGTCCAATTACGATCTCGTCATCGCCGTGAGCGGCGGCAAGGATTCTTTTTGGCAGGCTCACGTGTTCTGCAAGGAATACGGGTTGAAGGCCTTGTTCGTCTGTTACGCGGAGAACAATCACACGGAAGTGGGTCTGCGGAACATCCAGCGGATGCGCGACCACTTCAAGGCGGACTTCTTGTACTTCACGCCCGAGATCGACGTTTTGAAACGGTTGAACCGGCTTGGTATGACTCGGATGGGCGACATGAACTGGCATACCCACATCGGCATCATGACGCTTCCGATCCTCATGGCGCTCAAGTTCGGGATCAAGCTGTTCAATTACGGCGAGCACGGGTTCATGAACCTCGGCGGCATGCACTCGTACAACGACGTGGTGGAGTTCACGCGCCGCTACCGCACGGAGCACATGTGCCGCGGGTATGACTGGACGGACTTTATAGGCCAGGAAGAGCTGACCTCACAGGACTTCATGTGGGCCAAGTACCCGAGCGACGAAGAGGTGGAGGCAGCCGGCCTGCGCGGGATATTCCTCTCCAACTATTTCGGCTGGCGCCAGAACGAGCATCTGCAGAAGATCATCGACTTGTATGGCTTTGAGCTGTACGACCGGCCTTTTGACCGGACCTACCGGCGCGACTCGAGCCTGAATGACGTCCATGACAACGGCATCCACGATTATATGAAGTTCGTGAAGT
>CAZHID010000218.1:0-2058 GCA_964532445.1 uncultured Planctomycetia bacterium
CGCCCTACTTTTTTATGACGAGTAAGGGGAAGCATCTCACGCGCCAGGAGCTGTGGTCGCTCGTCCGGCGCTGCGCGGACAAGGCAGGCTTGGATCGAGGGCTTTACCCGCATTTGTTCCGCCATTCTTTTGCGACGCACCTGCTCGAGAGCGGGGCAGACCTGCGGGTGCTCCAGGAGATGCTGGGACATTCGGACGTGACGACGACCCAGATCTATACTCATGTGGACCGCGCACGGCTCAAGCGGATCCATCAGCAATTTCACCCGCGCGCCTAGCAGGCCGGACAACTTTAACGGAGGAAGGTCCATGCAGCAACGCTCAGACCGTGTCGCCAGTCTTTTGATCAAGGAAGTGAGTCAGGTGATCCGCGAGGACATCCAGGACCCCAACATCGGCTTCGTGACCTTCCTGCGGGCGGATGTCGCCAAGGACCTGAGGAACGCGAAGATCTACTACAGTGTGTTGGGGAGCGAAGACGACAAGCTCAAGACGGACCTCGCGATCCAAAAATCCGCCAAGGAGATCAAGCGGCTGGTCAATGACCGTATCCAGCTGCGGTACGCGATCGACATCCGGTTCGTGCGCGAGGAGGGTCTGGACAACGCGTTCCGGGTCGAGCAGATCCTGAGCACGATCCGTAAGGAACGCGAGTCCCAAGCTCCCGAAGCGTCCGACCCGGCAGAGAAACCCGCACCCAAGCAGCCGCCCGCCGCCTGATCCAAGCGGAATGCTCAACGGCCTCCTGCTCATCGACAAGCCCATCCTGTTCACGAGCCACGATGTCGTGGACGTGGTGCGCCGCGTGCTTGGCGAACGGCGCGTGGGACATGCGGGAACGCTCGATCCCATGGCGACCGGTCTTCTCATCATGATGATCGGGCCGTCCACATCGCTGTTCGACCGCCTGAGCGGGGACGACAAGACCTACCAAGGGGTGATGACGCTGGGATACTCGACGGCGACCCAGGACACCGAAGGGGTGATCACCGGTTCCGGCGATCCCGACGGGATATCGGAGGCGGCGATCCGGGAACAGTTCCGGGCGTTCATCGGTGAGAGCCTGCAGCAGGCTCCGCTGTACTCCGCGGCCAAGAGCAAAGGCCGCAAAGGTTACGAAGCCGCGCGCCGGGGCCTGAGCGCCACGTTCGTCCCTCCCAGTAAACAGATCCATGTGCGGGAATTGCGGCTGGACGCGTTCGCGGCGCCGGACGCTTTTTTCACCTGCCGCGTGAGCCGGGGGACCTACATCCGGACGCTTGTTTCGGACATCGGCGCCAAGCTCGGGGTGCCCGCGACGCTGACCTCGCTGCGCCGGACTTCCTGCGGACCCTTCGACATTTCCGGAGCGGTCACGCTGCAGGCGCTCAAGGCGATGAATTCCGAAGCGGTCTCCCTTCATCTGGAGCGGCAGCTCCTGGCCGCCGCGCCCAAGCTCCGTTCATGAACGTTCTTCGCGACCGCAAAAAAAATTCTCTTCGCCGCACCGCGGTCGCCATCGGCGTCTTTGACGGTGTGCACCGCGGGCACCTCGCGATCCTGGCCGCGGCCGCGGCCGAAGCGCGGCGCCGGGGACTTCGGCCGATCGCGCTCACGATGGACCCGCATCCGTCGAGCGTTCTGAGGCCTGACGCCAAGACACCGCTCCTTTACAGCCTGGAACACCGGCTGGAACTTCTCAAAGCGGCCGGTATCCGCACCGCGGTCATCCTGCGTTTTGACCGCGCCATGGCACGGATGAGCGCGCAGAACTTCAGTCGAAAGATCCTGATCGAGCGTTTGGGGGCGAAGGCCGTTTTTATCGGGACGAATTTTCGCTTCGGTCGGGGCGCGGAAGGCGACGCTGCTTTTCTCCAAAAAGAAGGGGCTCTTGCCGGCTACACCGTCCGCGCGGTCGCTCCGGTTCGTTCGGGTCCGGGGCCTGTTTCGTCCAGCCGGATCCGGACAGCTGTGGCGGCGGGCCGTTTCGCGGAGGCCCGGCGGCTTCTCGGCCGGGAGTACAGTCTTTTTGGCACGGTCGTTCGCGGGGACGGGCGGGGAAGACAGCTGGGCTTTCCT
>CAZHID010000219.1:0-2058 GCA_964532445.1 uncultured Planctomycetia bacterium
GGCATTCAAAATAGGCCATTTCAGGAGCGTAGCCGGCTTCGACCAGGGTCTCGTAACCCATCTTGATCAGCTCGACGGCACCGCCGCACAGCACGGCCTGCTCGCCGAACAGGTCGGTCTCGGTCTCTTCCTTGAAGGTCGTCTCGATGACGCCGGCACGGGTGCCGCCGATGGCCTTCGCGTACGCGAGCGCCAGCTTCTTGGCGTTGCCGGTCGCGTTCTGGTACACGGCGAAGAGGGCGGGAACGCCCTTCCCTTCACGGTACAGGGCGCGGACGCGGCTTCCGGGGCCCTTGGGGGCGACCATGAAGACGTCCGTGTGCTTCGAGGGCACGATCATCTTGAAGTGGATGTTGAAGCCGTGCGAGAAGACGAGCGCGGCGCCCTTCTTGAGGTTCGGCTTCACGGCCTTCTCATAGATGTCCTTCTGCAGGGGGTCCTGCGCCAGGATCATGAGGATGTCCGCCTGCTTGGCGGCTTCCTCGGCGGTCACGGGCTTGAAGCCGTCCTTGATCGCGGCGTCGTAATTGGGTCCGCCGGGGCGCTGGGCGACGATGACCTTGATGCCGCTGTCGCGGAGGTTCAGCGTCTGGCCGCGGCCCTGGATGCCGTAACCGATCACGCCGACAGTTTTGCCCTTCAGAACGTTCAGGTCCGCGTCGTTGTCATAATAAACTTTGGCCATGTTTTTCTCCTTGATATCGATTTTTTCTAAAAAGATCAGTTCGCTTCTTCGACTTCCACTTCGCGCTGGCTCTTGTCGAAGATCCCGAAGGTCCGGGTCTTGGACAGCGCGACCTTGCCGGTGCGGCAGATCTCAATGAGCTCGAGCTCGCCGAGCTCCTTGAAGATCGCGGGCTCCTTCTCGACCGCCGCGAGGATGCGGACGATCACGCCCGCGGGCCCGTCGTGGATGATCTCGATGTCGTCCCCCTTGCGCTTGGCGTCCTCGACGACCGCGCGCACGCGCGGGCCGGGGCGGAATTTCGCGAGCGTGAGCTCGATCGCGAGCATGTCCTGGTCGATGATCGGCAGCACGCTGATCACGGGGATCAGCTTGTTGAGCTGCTTGTTCACCTGCTCGAGGACCGACGCGGTCCCATCCACGACGATCGTGATGCGGGAGATCGTGGGGTCCTGGGTCTCACCGACGGCCAGCGAAACGATGTTGAAGCCGCGCGCCGAGAAAAGCCCCGAGACGCGCGCGAGCACGCCGGGTTCGTTCTCGACGATGACCTAAAATAAACGGCGGTAGATCTTGGTGTCTTTGACGTAGGCCATGTTTATGCCATGTCCATGATCTGTTCCATGGACCCTCCTGATGGGATCATCGGCATCACGTTCTCGTCCTTCGGACAGACGAAATCGAGGAAAACCGGACGGTCCTTGATGGACTGAGCTTTGATGATGGACGGGCGGACATCCTCTTTCCGGGTGACCCGGATGCCGACGCCGCCGTACGCCTCCGACAACTTCACGAAGTCGGGATTGCAGTCCATGGTCGAGCTCGAAAAACGGTCCTTATAGAAAAAGTGCTGCCACTGCCGCACCATGCCATAGAAGCCGTTGTTCAGGATCGCGACCTTGACCGGCAGCTTCTGGATGACGGCCGTGGTGTACTCCTGGATGTTCATCTGGATGGAACCATCACCGGAGATGCACCACACTTCCTTGTCGGGACGGCCCATCTGGGCGCCGATCGCCGCCGGGAAGCCGTAGCCCATCGTGCCCAGACCGCCGGAGGTCATGAGCGCGTTGGGCTCGTTAAAGTGATAGTACTGCGCCGCCCACATCTGGTGCTGGCCGACGTCCGTCGTGATGAGCGCGTTCCCCTTGGTCGCTTCCCAGATCTGCTGGATCACGTACTGGGGCTTGATGGAAAAGCCGTCGTCCTTGTAGCGGAACGGGCTTTCTTTTCTCCAGCCGGCGATCTGAGCGAGCCATTCCTTGGTCTCGAGCGGGTGGACGAGCTGGATCAGCTCCTGGAGCACTTCCTTCACGTCGCCGACGATGGGGATGTCCACCGGGATGCTCTTCGAAATGGAGCCCGGGTCGATG
>CAZHID010000220.1:0-911 GCA_964532445.1 uncultured Planctomycetia bacterium
GGCCTGGACCCGCGAGTCCTGGGCCAACGGCCGCGGCGGCAGTGAAGTCGTCCTGTACACGCTCAAAGACCAAGCCCATGTCTGGCCCGGCGGCCGCCCCGGCCTGCGCTACGGCAACGCGGACGATCCCGATCCCGAGCCCAAGGCCACCGACCTCATCTGGCAATTCTTCCAAGCGCATCCCCGGCTGCGATAGAATATCGGCCATGACCCGCCTTCAAGCATCCACTTTAACCCCTCAGCAGATGACCGATTTTGAGCGGGACGGCTTTGTCATCGTCCGGCAGATGTATTCGCCGGCGGAGGCGCTCGAGATGGCCGGCTGGATCGACGAGCTCCTGGCCCGGCCCCTCGAAAAGGGCAAGACCATGCTCTACTACGAGGACTCCAAGCTCGAGCCCGGTAAACGGATCGTCTCGCGCCTCGAAAAATTCGCCGAATTCCACGACGGCTTCGGCCGCCTGGTCAGCGAGCCGCGGATGACCGGCCGCGTGGGGCAGATGCTCGGCGCTCCGGCGGTGCTTTTTAAGGAAAAAGTGAACTTCAAGATGCCCGGCGGCGACGGGTTCAAGGCGCATCAGGACATCCAGCCCGGCTGGGACGAGTTCGCGGATTACTTCATCTCGGTGCTCGTCACGATCGACGAGAGCACGATCGAGAACGGGTGCCTGGAGCTGGCCGCGGGGCATCACAAGCGCGGGATGATCGGCCGCAAGTGGGAGCCCATGACAGGCGAGGAGCTCAAGGGCATCGAGTTCGTGAAGTACCCCATGCAGCCCGGCGACGTGGCCTTCTTCGACTGCTTCGTGCCGCACCAGTCGGCGCCCAACCTGACCTCCAAACAGCGGCGCAACCTTTACCTCACGTACAACCGCGCCGCCGGCGGCGATCACCGCGAGCGGTACTTCGCC
>CAZHID010000220.1:921-2044 GCA_964532445.1 uncultured Planctomycetia bacterium
CCGAGAAGCGGAAGAACTTTCCGCCTGACTTCGAGCGCGAGGCGGGCAAGGATTACCGCTTCCGTGTCTGACCGGACCCAGGCCGGACCCGGCCAACTCAAGAAAGCACCTCTTTGAGCAACCCCTCCCGCCACCGCATCATTCGCATCGCCTGCTGGGTGCTGGGCATCGCGGCGATCGTGAGCGTGTTCCGGTCGACCGGCGCCGAGCCCGTGCGGATCGCCGCCGCCGCGCTGTCCGGCTACGGCTGGACCGTCTTCCTCGTCTATGCGGCGGTGAACTTCTGGGACGTCTGGGGCTGGCGCGTGGTTTTCCTCGGCGCGGCCGGCGCGCGCGTGAAGTTCTTCGACCTCTACCTCATCCGTCTGGCCGGCGAGGCCGTCAACGGCGTGACGCCGTTCGTCGATATCGGCGGGGAATTCCTCAAGGTCGCGCTCGCGGCCAAGCGCTTCGGCCTCGAAAAAAGAGCCGTGATCCCCACCGTCGTGATCGAGCGGGTCGCTCTGCTCGCGTCGGAGGTCGTGTTCTGGTTCCTGGGGCTGGCCGCCGCGCTGGCCTTTATTCCGGAGGTTCGCCACGCGCGCGCCGCGTGGATCGCCGCCGCGGCCGTTTCGGTGCCGGTCGTCCTCGCGCTGTACTGGATCACGCGCAAAGGCTTTTTCGCCTCCTTCTACGTGAACGTCGTGAAGCGCTGGGTCAAGGCCGAGGAGTCGCTCACGCGCGACCTGGAGGGCAAGATCCAGGACGTGGACGCGCGGATCTCTCAGTTCTGCACCAAAGAACCGGGCCGCAACGTTGCGACGTTCGTTCTGCACTTTGTCGGCTGGGTCGCCGGCGGCATCGAGACGTGGCTGATGTTCCGCGTCACCGGGGTCGAGCTCACGGTGTGGGAGGGGATCATGATCGAGGCGCTGTTCCAGCTGCTCAAGACGGCTTCGTTCTTCATCCCGGGCAATCTCGGGGCCCAGGAGGCGGGTCTGGCCTACTTCGGCTCCTGGTTCGGCTACGCGGGGCCGGTGGGCGTGGCGGTGAGCCTGCTCAAGCGCCTGCGCCAGCTGGTCTGGACGCTCGCAGGCTTCGCGATCTGGAGCTGGATGGCCCACCGGGTCCATTCCGAGGAGCT
>CAZHID010000221.1:0-2038 GCA_964532445.1 uncultured Planctomycetia bacterium
TGACCTCGAAAAAGTAACCGGCCCAGATCGTCAGGAGCGCCGCCGTGCCCATCAGAAAATAGCGTTTCAAGTTGAACTGGCCGATCTTACCCGCGGCGAGTGTCACGAGAAAAAGGATCGGCGGCAGGACGAGCGCACTGTACTTGGACAGAAAAGCCCCGCCGACGAAGGCTCCGATGAGGACCAGCCGCACCCCGCGGGGCTTGGTCAGAAACCCCCACCCCGCCCCGAAGCACACAAAGAAAAAGAACGCGACCATGAGATCCGCCGTCGCGAGCTCCGAATGGGCCAGCAAATTCGGCGAAAAGACGTAGAAAAAAAGCGCCATCACGCCGGCCAGCGTGCCCAAAAGGACCCGGGCGGCCAGAAAGACCAGGAACGCGAAAACCATGGAGAGAAGGACCACCGGCACCCGTGACCAGAATACGTAGCGGGTCGTGCAGTCGCCGTTGGTGTGGTAGAAGAACTGCTTGGCGAATTCGATCGTGTCCCCTTGCGCCCAGGACGGGTGGTCCAGCGGCAGCTTGGCGCCCATGAAGACCAGCGGGATCGCCGGCACCATGCGCGACAGCGGCGGCGATGCCGGGTTCATCCGAAAGTCCCGGGTCATGAGGTATGAATACCCGTTGGCGAGATGGTGCGCGAACTCGTCGCAGGTCGGCGACTTGGTGCGGGCGGCCAACAAGGCCTGTGCCCCCAGCGCGCCGAGCAGCAGAACGACCGCGCCGGCCGTCAGAATGCGGCGGTTCATGCGAGCGCGCCCCGGCCGGCGGACTGCGGACCCTTAGGCTTCGTCAGCATCCGGAACACCACGAACGCCGCGTAGATCCCGATCCCGGCCACGAAAAGCGCCGACGGCCGCTTGAAATAGAAGAAAAGTCCCGTCACCGAGTAGAGCGTGCTCCAGAGGATCGGTCCCGGCAGCTCCGCCAGGATCAGGAACGGCAGGGCCCAGATCAGGTGATGTCCGTAGAACGGAATCGTGTAGCTCAGGTACATCGCGACCAGCGTCCAAGCGCACACGCCGAACCAGCGCCGTTCCAGCCGCTGCGTCGTGTGTTTATTCTCTATGGATCCGCCGGAGCCCGCGCGCCAGACCAGCCATTTCAACGCCGCCAGGAAGCTCACGACAAAAAAGACCTTGAAGCCGATCTTCACCGCCGCTTCCGACACGGGAAGGCCGATCCGGTTCAGAGCGGCATGGACCCCGTACGGCACCGAATTGGTCGCGAACCACTCCCCAAATGTTGAAAAATAACTGACGGTCCCCCAACCGGTCCAGAACAGGGCATAAAAAGCGACGATCAGTCCCGCGAAGATGCCGCCGCCCACAACTATCATCCGAAGGAGCTGAACCGGCGACGGGCGATGCTTCTGGACATAGTAGATCAGGGCCGCGGGCGCGATGACCGCTATCGTGAATTTGATCATGACCGCCAGCGCGGTCAAAGCCGCCGCTGCCGCCCAGCGTCCCCGGATGAGCATGTAGACCGCCGCCAGCATCCAAAAGACCATGACGATGTCGTTGTGTCCGTCGAGCCAGAAATGGTCGACCACGATGGGGTTCAGCGCGAAAAGCGGCGTCATCCAAACTGACTTGTCGGGCGCTACTGTCCGGGCGATCCGGTCGAAACACCAGACCGAGCCGGCCCAGAACCCCAGTAACACGGCCTTGAACCCGAAGATGCTCCAAAAGTAGGAATGCTTGAAAAGGGTCGGCGCGATGCCCTGGATCAAAGCCCAGACCGGCCCGTAGTTCTCAGGCAATTTGTGGAGCGCCACCCAGACGGTGAGCTTGTAGAACGGGTCGTCCGGGAATTCCTGCGGGACCAGGTAGGGATTCTGATGATATACGCCGAGGATGCGTCCGCGCATCACGTACTCATGCAGGTCTCCCGAGAAGATCGGCGGCAGCGTGCACAGGGCCAGGGCCGCAAGACCGAACAGGGCCCATCCGGCCCGGGAAACGGCCTTGCCCCGGCGCAGATCATGGACCCTCCACGCGAACGCCGCGAGCAGGGTCAGCAGGAGGAGGTTG
>CAZHID010000222.1:0-809 GCA_964532445.1 uncultured Planctomycetia bacterium
CCTTGCGGATCTGGCTGGAGCTGCCCTTGACCACCGGGTTGTAGCTGCGCAGGCTCACCTGCTCGGGCCAGTAGAAGTCCATCTCCGCCAGGCTGATGTCCACGGGAAAGTCGATGAGAACGGGACCGGGGCGGCCGGTTCGCGCGAGGTAGAACGCCTCTTTGACGATCCGCGGGATCTGCTGGGCGTCCTTGACCAGGTAGTTGTGCTTGGTGATCGGACGCGTGATGCCGGTCGTGTCGGCTTCCTGGAACGCGTCGTTGCCGATCATGAAGCTCTTGACCTGGCCGGTGATGACCACGATGGGGATCGAGTCCATGTACGCGTCGGCGATGCCGGTCACGCAGTTGGTCGCGCCGGGACCGGAGGTCGCGATCGCGACGCCGACCTTGCCGGTCGAGCGGGCGTAGCCTTCGGCCATGTGGACGGCACCCTGCTCGTGACGGACCAGGACGGTCTTGAGCTTGGCGTCATAAAGTTTGTCGAAGAACGGCAGGCAGGCGCCGCCGGGCAGTCCGAATACGATGTCCACGCCCTCACGCAGCAAGGATTCAACCATTGCCTGGGCGCCAGTCATACGTGCCATGGGGACTACCTCTCTATTGCGGTGTGGGGAACGCGAACAGCCGACCTAAGGGTCAGAAAGTGGATTATTATAGCCGTAAGAGGGGGTCGGGTCAAACTTGAAAAGCGAGCGGAAAAACCGGTCCCATAATCAGACCGAACAAGTCTGATTAGGCCTTCGACTCAGGGTTTTTGGGCGCGGGAGATTGGCGGACGTAAAAGTTAAAACTGCGGGCGAGCTCCCC
>CAZHID010000222.1:859-2027 GCA_964532445.1 uncultured Planctomycetia bacterium
GACGAACTTCTTATGGACGACCGGGGTCTCGGCGGCGGCGATGTTGTCGAACAGGCCGATCAGGATGAACTTGCCGTTGTTCTCGACCCGGAGGTCGTCGCAGAGCAGTGTGAACTGCAGGTCGGGGCGGATCATCTTAGAGAAGCGCCTTCGCGAGCTGAGCGTACGTCCGGCAGACCGGGACCGCCGGATACTTCGCGGTGATCGCGGCGGGCGGGCAGAAGAATACGCCGCGGTGCGCTGTCCGGATCATCGTGATGTCGTTGAACGAATCCCCCGCCGCATACACTTCAAAGTTCAGGGCCTTGAGCGTCCGGACCGCGTGCTCCTTGCCGTTGTCGAGACGCATCACGTGCCGCGTGATGAAACCCGCCTTGTCGGTCTCCAGGGAATTGCAGAAGATCGTCGGCCAGCCGAGCTGCTTCATGAGCGGCGAGGCGAACTGAGCGAAGGTATCGGAAAGGATGATGACCTGATGGCGTTCCCGCGCGGTGAGAACGAACTTGGAGGCGCCGGGGAGCGGGCCCATCCCGGCGATCACTTTTTGGATGTCGCGAAGACGGATGCCGGCTTTCTTGAGGATGCCGATGCGGAAGCGCATCAGCTTGCCGTAATCCGGTTCGTCGCGGGTCGTGCGCGTAAGCGCCTCGATCCCCGTCCTGCGGGCGACCTCGATCCAGATCTCGGGGACGAGAACGCCCTCGAGGTCCAGGCAGATCACCCGCGTTCGGACCGGTCGGGCGGAAGCGGGCCGGCTCATTCGACCGGGATCTGGATCTTCTGGCCGGGCCGGAGCTTATCGGGGTTCTTGATTCGGTCCTTGTTGAACTCGTAGAGGTACTGCCAGCGGTGCTGGGAGCCCAGTTCACGCTGCGCGATCCGCGCGAGCGAGTCGCCTTCCTTGACCACGTACTCGCGGGTTGAGACCTGGACCTCGGACTCGACGCTCTTCCGTTCCTGGGTCAGGTAAACATTATCCTGGATCTGGACCGCGTCCACGCCCTGGGGCGGACCCTGGTACGGAAGCATGACCTCTTCGACCTCGGCGACCACGAATTGGGCGTTACGGTCCTTCTGCATACCGACAAGGTCCGTGACCGGCGCGGCGGCGTCCAACTTGCCGCGGCTGACAAGACGGACGCGTTCGGCGGAGATCCCTTTGGAGGAC
>CAZHID010000223.1:0-391 GCA_964532445.1 uncultured Planctomycetia bacterium
GCATCGGCTCCGAAATGTCGATCCCCGTCACCGCGCCCGTCGGCCCCACCCGTCCGGCCCCCTCAAAAGCCATGTCCCCCGTCCCGGTCCCTAGGTCGAGCACCCGCATCCCCGGCTTCAGGAACTCCAGCGCTTTGCGCCGCCAAGCCCCGTCCCGCCCGAAGCTCACGACCGAGTTGAACCGGTCGTACCTGGCCGCGATCGCGTCAAAAAGGCGGCGCACCGTCTCCGGACTGGGCGGCACGGCTTTGGGTTTTACTGAGGAAGGTGTGACGGATGTCATGCGTTGGGGTACACTATGTAAGGACTGTGTAATATTGGTCCATTTTTTAGGAAGTTATCAAAAGATGTTAGTCGGTTCATTGCAATTAACAGTTTGTTCACAAGGCCG
>CAZHID010000223.1:409-2023 GCA_964532445.1 uncultured Planctomycetia bacterium
CAATTATGTGTAATCTTGATGTGAGCTTTAAGCACAAATTAAAACCTGTTAAACATTCCGCCTGTCGCCGCGGCCGGAGCAGGTAGTCTACGGTGGAAGCAGCCAAATTACAAGCCGAACTCCGCAAGGTCCGGCGCCAGCTCCTCCTCCTGTACGAGATCGGAAACCTGATGCGCCGGACGATCCAGCTCGACGAGCTCAACTTTCTGATCCTGAGCGCCGTCACGAGCCATGAAGGCCTCGGCTTCAACCGCGGGATGATCTTCCTCCTCAACGAAACGGCCGACGCGCTGACCGGCGTCATGGCCATCGGCCCCAAGACCCCCGAAGAAGCCGCCCGCATCTGGCGCCACATCGACGAGGAAAAGCTCCAGCTCGAAGGCTTCCTCGATATTTACCGCAAGGCCCAAGGCCAGATCGACACCGAGCTCAACTCCGCCGTCCGCCGCTACCGCGCGCTCCTGACCAAGGACCACCTCTTCGCCCGGGTCATCCACGAGGACGCGCCGCTGGCCGTCCTCTCGCCCGAGTCGCGCGCGCAGATCAACGACGCCTTCCTCAGCGAGATCCACTGCGAGGAGTTCGCCGTGGTGCCGCTCAAGGGCAAGGACCACGTGATCGGCGTCCTGCTCGTCGACAACGTCTCGACCAAAAAGCCCATCACGCGCGAGGAGATCCGCGACCTCTGCATGCTCGGCGACCACGCCGGTCTCGCGATCGAGAACGCGATGGCCTACACCAGCGCCGTCGACCGCTCGCGCCGCGACCCCCTCACCGGTCTCTGGAACCACGCGCGCTTCCAGGAGCTTTTGCTCTGGGCCCTTCAGTCGGCGCAGCTGCAGAAGACGCCGGTCTCGGTGCTTTTTTTCGACGTGGATGACTTCAAGAAATACAACGACCAGCTTGGACATCAGCAGGGCGACCGCGCCCTGCGCTTCGTCGCCGAGACGGCCTTCCGGAGCTTGCGCAAAAGTGACGTGCTGGCGCGTTACGGGGGTGAGGAGTTCGGTGTGATCCTGCCCGGAGCCGGGCGTGAGGAAGCGGTCGAAATAGCGGAAAAACTGCGGGCCCAGGTCGAAACGAAGTCGGCCGGCGTCCTGAACATGCAGACCCTGAAGACGATCACCGTCTCCATCGGCGTGGCCACGTTCCCCGACCACGCCCTCGAACGCGAAAAACTCATCTACTGCGCCGACGCGGCCCTCTACGAGGCCAAGAACGCCGGCAAGAACCGCGTCCGCTACTACCACCCGACCGCTTCAAAGATCTAAAAGCTTCCCGGATGTTTCCCGGATACTTCCCGGCCCGGAGTTCCTCCGGCCCGTCCGGCCTCTGAGAGCGTTAGCTTAAGTTCTCCGAGATCATCTGCTGGCGTGTGGGGGCTTCGGTCAGGTTCACGTCCTCCAGATCTTCCTGGGCGATCTGCTGGGTCTCACCCCTCCTGGACGACTTGGCCTGCTTCGCCAGTTCCGGCTCGTCGCCGCTGAACTTCACCGAAACCACCTGCGAAACACCCGACCGCTGCATCGTGACGCCGTAAAGGACGTCCGCGACCGACATCGTGCGCTTGTTGTGCGTGATGATGATGAACTGCGACTCGTGCACGAACTTCTT
>CAZHID010000224.1:0-656 GCA_964532445.1 uncultured Planctomycetia bacterium
GGTTGATGTTCATGGCCCAGCCCATGGCCGGCTGAGACTTCGCGGCGATCTTGCCGACCTCGGCGGTCAAGGCGCTGTAGAAGGGGGAACGGGCATAGACTGGCCCATCGGCGGTCATATCGCCGAAGCGATGGAAAAGGTCGGCAAGGACGGCGTCATCACCGTTGAAGAAGCCAAGTCCACCCAGACCTCGCTCGACGTCGTCGAGGGAATGCAGTTCGACCAGGGTTATCTCTCTCCGTACTTCGTGACGGACGCAGAGAAGATGACCGTGAACCTCGAAGATCCGTTCATCCTGATCTATGAGAAGAAGATCAGCTCGATGAAGGACCTCCTGCCGCTCCTCGAGAAGGTCGCCAAGTCCGGCAAGCCCCTCCTTATCATCAGCGAAGAGACCGAAGGTGAAGCCCTCGCGACCCTCGTCGTCAACAAGATCCGCGGAACCTTCCAGGCTTGCGCCGTGAAGGCCCCGGGCTACGGCGACCGCCGCAAGGCCATGATGGAAGATCTCGCGATCCTCACCGGCGGACGTTTCATCTCCGAAGACCTCGGCGTGAAGCTTGAATCCGTTGCGCTCAAGGACCTCGGCCGCGCCAAGCGCGTCACGATCGACAAAGAGAACACGACCGTCATCCAGGGTGCCGGCAAGACCGCCG
>CAZHID010000224.1:852-2018 GCA_964532445.1 uncultured Planctomycetia bacterium
CCGCGGCCAGGCCGCGCGCGACAAGCTCACGCTCAAGGGCGATGAGAAGGTCGGCGTCGAGATCATCCGCCGCGCCATCGAACAGCCGCTGCGCCAGATCGCCGAGAACGCCGGCTTCGAAGGCTCCGTGGTCATGAGCAAGGTCAAAGAAGGCAAAGGCGCGTACGGCTTTAACGCCGCGACGGGCGAGTTCGAGGACCTCATGGAAGCGGGCGTCGTTGACCCCGCCAAGGTGGTCCGCACCTCGCTGCAGAACGCCGCGTCGATCGCGTCGCTGCTCCTGACGACCGAAGCCGTCATCACCGACCTGCCGGAAGACGACAAAGCTCCCGCCGGCGCCGGTGCTCCGGGCGGAATGGGCGGCATGGGCGGCGGAGGGATGTACTAAACGACCGCTTTTTGAGCGATCGTTTGGGGTCCGCTACCTGAACTTGTTTGAAAAACCCCGGGCTCGCACATGCGGGTCCGGGGTTTTTCATTTTTTTGCAGGTATAATCTTTTTTCATGTCGAACTCTTTTGTTGAGCAGGTCACCATCGAAGGGATCCCGCTGGAACTCGTCCGAAAACGGGTCCGCTACCTGAACCTCACGGTCTATCCGCCCGACGGCCGGGTCCGCGTGGCCGCCCCGCAGCGCGCCAGTCTCCAGGACATCCGCGGATTCGTGGCGGCGCGTAAGGAATGGATCGAACGCCAGCGCGTACGGGCCCGTTCGCTCCCGGCGCCAATGAGACTCGAATATGTATCGGGCGAGGGGCATACTTTTTTGGGCCGGGTCTACCGGCTCAATGTGATCGAAGCCGGAGAGACGGGTGCGTCCGGCGGCGCGGCGCGCGCGGCCAAGCGCGGAGCCGCCCCGGTGACTCTTCATGAAGAAGCCGCTGTGATGGACCTGACCGTTGCCGCGGGCTCGACCCGCGCTGAGCGGCAAAAGACACTCGAGGCCTGGTACCGCGCCGAGCTCATCCGGCTCATTCCGCCGCGCTTGGCCCGTTGGGAAGACCTGGTCGGCGCCGCGACGCACACTTGGGGCGTGAAGCGCATGAAGACCAAATGGGGCACCTGCAACACCCGCGCGCGCCGGATCTGGCTGGCGCTGGAGCTGGCTAAGAAGCCGCTGCACTTGATCGACTACGTCGTCGCGCATGAACTGGCGCATCTGATCGA
>CAZHID010000225.1:0-1998 GCA_964532445.1 uncultured Planctomycetia bacterium
CCGGCCTGCGCCCGCCCGCCGCCATCGCCACGGGGTCCGCCGGGGAGGGGGCCATGCGGCGATGTGCGGCGCGCCCAGCATCGTGAGCCCCCTTGCGGAGGCGGTCCCGACCGCGCCGTAAAAGCCGAAGTCCCGCACGGCGGGTACCCGGCTCACCAGGAGCGAAAGAAAGCCGATGAAGGTCGTGAGGTTCGCGAGGAAACACGGCGTGAACATCCCGCGCATCGCCTTGGCGACGCGGAGAGCGCGGTCGGTCTCTTCGCGGGTCAGGTCGAATATTCCGCACGCTTTGATCGTGGAACTCACCGCGACGATGAGGATCACCGGGGCCAGAAGCGCCGTCATCGCGTGCATCCGTCCGCCGGTGAGGGCCATCACTCCTTCGGTGAGCGCGAGCGACCCGCCCATCACGGCCAGGCTGTACAGCACCGTCCTCAGGTCCAGATGGAACAGGGCCAGGAGCCCGACGATCACCGCGATGCACAGCGGGACAAAGGTCTCCCGGTCACGGTCGATCTGAAGACCGAAGGTGCGCTGCTCCAGCACGGTGCCGGTGAGGAAAGTCTCCGCTCCGGCGGGCAGCAGACGGTCGAGCACGCGGCGGGTGTGGTCGAGCACCGCGCCGGGGTCGGAGGCGGTCTGAGGTCCGGGGGCCGCGGGACCGGCGGTGGACGCCGCGGTATCGGCTCGCGGGGGCGCGAGCGTCAGGATCACCGCCGCGGTCCGGCCGTCGTCCGAGACCAGTTGCGGGGCGGGCGGCGGCCAATGCTCGCGGGCGGCTAAAAAGACTTCGGACGTTTCCTTGCCGTTCAGGAGTTTTTCGAAAAGCGGTTTTTCCTCGATCCGGCCGAACCACTTAAGCCGGTGGCGCTCCAAACCGCCCAACCCATGGACCGCGGTCACCCCGGGGATATCCGCGAGCTCCTTTTCCAACGCGATCAAAAACGCGGCGGAAGACGCGTCCAAAGGCCGCGGGAATCTGATACCGACCGCGATCGACTCCTCCGGAGTAAAGACGCGGTTGAAACGGCCGTACTCATACCACGAGAAGTCGTCGCGGATGATGAATGCGTCGTTCGTCGCGTCCACAGGCACCTGCCGGGCGGCCGGCCACGCGGCGGCGCACAGCACGGCGGCCAAAAGCGCCGGGAGCCAGCGCAAACGCGTGAGCCAGACGGCCCAACGGGGAGCGCGGACCAGCGTATCAGGCCGCCGGTCGATGAGCTTGGGGCCTTCGAGGCTCATCGGGCCGCCTCGCCGGACGGTGCGGGACGGGACATCCGCACCAGCGGCTTCAGAAGCGCGGGGGCCAGCGCCAGCGTGTTCATCACCGCCTTGGAAGCGAACGACGAACGTTCCGCGGCGCCGAGCCAGCGGCCGAACGCGAACTTTGTGGAAAAAGCTTTGCGCCACACATGTTCGAACGCGCGGGCGACCTCCGCTTCCCCGGTCCGGATGCTTATGCCTGCGTCCCGTTCGGACAGGGAGACCAATAGGTCCGCGAGGAGCGCGCCGGACTGCATCGCGATCGGGATCCCGCCGCCGATCACCGGGTTCACCATCGAAAGCGCGTCCCCGATATGGAATTGTCCGTCCGTGTAAAAAACGGGGTCGCCGTCAGGCTCGGCCTGGCAGGTCTGCCAGGGACCGATGCGGCGCGCGGATCTCAGCTGATCTTGGAGCGATGGGTTATTTTCTTCGAATCTCCGCAGCATCCCGTCCAGATCCCCTTGCGCTTCGCGCAAATACCGGCCGTCCACACAGAGACAAAGCGTTGTTTCCTCGGCGCTGACCGGGTTCAAACCCACGTGTCCGCGCTCGATGAAGTGCAGGGCCACCGCGTCGGCGAGGCCCGTAACACCCCGATAAACCGCTTTGCACGCGAAAAAAACCTGGCGCTTGCCCGCCGCTGCCGGACGGCGGCCCGTCGCATCCACGCGGTGACGGGCCCGGATCACTTCGTTCCCGGTCCTGAGCCGGGCGGTCCAGCGACCGCCC
>CAZHID010000226.1:0-1096 GCA_964532445.1 uncultured Planctomycetia bacterium
GATGGCCTCCGGCAAGCCCGTGATCGCGCCCGCGGAAGGCGGTTATCTGGAGACGATCGTGCCGGGGGAGACGGGAGTTCTGATCCGGGAGATCGACGCGGAAAAGCTAGCGGACGAGGTCCGCGAGGTCGGGGCTGCCGCCGCGGGTTTCCGCGACGCGTGCCAGAAGCGCGCGGCCCGGTTCGGACTTGACCGGTTCGTGCGCGAGATGCGGGAAGAGCTCGATGCAGCGGGATGACAGGATGAGACCCAGATGCCGCAAGCCGTCCACGACGGGGTTCAGCTTGGACTCGCCCAGCCGCGCGTGATATCGGATCGGCAGCTCGCAGACCGACGCGCCGGCGCGGACGAGCTTGATGACCATTTCGGAAGCGTATTCCATGCCGGCCGCGCGGCAATCCAGTCCGAGCAGGACGTCGTGGCGGACCGCCCGGAGACCGCACTGAGTGTCCGAGAGCGGGGACGCAAAAAGTTTTTGGATGAGACCCGTAAGAAGGGGATTCCCGATGAACCAGCGCTCGGCCGGCATGTTGACCCGGTTGGCGCGCTGGACGAAGCGGTCGCCGATCACGGCGTCGTGGCCCTGTTCGAGCTTTTTGATCATCGGGATGAGGTCGTTGAAGTCGTAGCTCCCGTCCGGGTCGGCCATGAGGATGTATCGGCCGGAAGCGTGACGGAGGCCGTGTTGATAAGCGCTGCCGTAACCGACCGTGTCATGTTTGACGAGCCGGACGCCCATCTCGCGGGCGATCTCGGGTGAGCGGTCGACGGAGGAGTCCGAAACGATGATCTCGTGCTCGTAGGGAGCCAGCGCCTTCCGGGCCTGCTCGATGCAGTGCCGGAGACCTTTTTCTTCGTTGCGGCAGGGGAGAATTAGGGATAAAAGCATTTAATAATTCAAATCGTTCGGCTAAGGTTCGTGGGTCGTCGCATACTTATGTATGATTCTACCGGCTTAGCACTGTTTTTTCTACATAAACTGAACTTTTCGCCGGCTGTCCTTTGGACCCGGTGAACCTGGAATGAGAGGGGCTTTGAAAGTAGCGGTTTTTCACAACGCATTGGACACGATCGGCGGCGCGGAACGCGTCGCGCT
>CAZHID010000226.1:1106-1979 GCA_964532445.1 uncultured Planctomycetia bacterium
GGGGTTAACGTGTATTGCGTGGGGTTTTAAATGTCGCGTTTTTACACAACGATTTATATCCGTGGGGCGGCGCGGACGGGGGGGCGCTGACGCTCGGAAGGGACCTTCCGGCGGACGTGATCACCGCCGCGTGTGATCCCGAAAAGATCCGGCTCATGGGGTTCGACGTGAAGGCCCGGTCGATAGGGACACTTCCGAGGAACGCCCCTTGGCGTCAGACCGCCGCTTTGGCGCGGTTCGCCGCGTTCCGCCTTCGCGAAAAATATGACTGCCACATTATCGCCGGCGACTGGGCGGTCGGCGCCGCGCTCCGGAACCGCCCGAACCTTTGGTACGTGCACTCGCCGGCCCGGGAGATATGGGACTTGAAGGGCTTCACCCGGGACCGGATCGTTCCGCCGCTCGCGCGCCCGGCGTTCGATCTGTGGGCCGCCGCGATGCGCCCGGCATTCCGTGCCTGCGCCCGGCGCGCGGGGCGGCTGGTCTGCAATTCGAAGAACACCCAAAGCCGCGTCCGCCGGTACTTCGGCCGGGACGCCCGGGTCGTGCATCCGCCGGTCGAAACTTCCCGTTTCCGGTTCCAGGAGAGCGGCGGCTTCTGGCTCAGCGTCAACCGCACCATCCAGCACAAGCGGCTGGAGATGCAGTTCGACGCGTTCCGAAAAATGCCGTCCGAGCGTCTGGTGCTGGTCGGTGCCTATGAAGGCGCCGATCATTTCGGGGATTACCGGCGCCGGATGCTGCGGGAGGCTCCGGCCAATGTCGAGGTCCGGGGAGCGGTCCCTATCGAGGAGCTGACCGACCTCTACGCGCGCTGCCGCGGCTTCATCACCGCGTCCGTCGATGAGGACTTCGGCCTTACCGCCGTGGAAG
>CAZHID010000227.1:0-1953 GCA_964532445.1 uncultured Planctomycetia bacterium
GAGGCGATGATCCCCTTCATCTGCGCGCTCTGGGTCGTCGCGCAGCCCGCGCCGAACGCCGCGATGAGCGCGGCCAACAGGAACGTTCTGATCAATTGGCGGGGTTCTGGTACTTGATCAGGATGTTCTTGAGCGCGTCGGAGGCGACCTGCTTGGGGTTCTCGCGGACCTGCTTTTCCTTCTCCCCCATCACTTTGAACAGGCCGTCGAGCGACCGGTCGACGACGTAGGGCTCGATCTGCGGCAGCGTGAGCTTCGACATCATCGGGATCTGCTTGAACCGGTTCTGCAGTGTCTGGTACGTCTGACCGACCGCGGTCTCCTGCATCTTCTGTTTCACAATGGGCTCGTAGAGCTTCTTGAGCTCCGGACGGCTCGTTTTGTTGAAAAAATCCGTCGCAGCCGTCGGCCCGCCCTTGAACAGCGCCTCCGCGTCCGTGACCGACATGTTGGCCAGCGACTCGATGAACACGTCGCGCGCCTGGGGCGCGGCCTTTTCGGCGGCGCGGTTCATGTTGAGCACGAACGCGTCGACTTGAGGTCCGGCTCCGACCTTGCGCAGGACCGACTCGAAGGCCTTGAGCTTCTCGGGCATCGGGATGCGGATCGCGGGGTTGTCGGCGTACCCGCCGGCCTTGCCGAGCTGGGCGGCCGCCTGGTTCACGCCGATCTTGAGCAGCTCCTTGAGCGCTCCGGCGGCCGGCGTCTGATTGAGCGTGGTGCTCTTGTTCGCCGAGGCGGCCGTGGACAGCCAATCCTGCCAGCCCGCCAGAGCGGGCGCTGCCGCAGATGCGGCGGCAATGACAACGGCGGTCACGAGAAAGATATGGGTCGCGGGTTTCATTCAGGGTCCTCCGGGGGTCGTTCCAAAACGTCGGATTTTTTTGAAGAATGTCGACGGGAGTTATTGTACTATCAAAACCTTGAAGATGCAGACCTCCCCTTCCAGCGACACGGCCGCCATGATGCTCAAAGCTTCGGAAGTCCTCAAAACCCGGTTCGGGTACCAGGACTTCCGGCTGGAACAGGACAAGATCCTCCGCTCGATCTTCGCCGGCGAGGACCTCCTCGCGATCATGCCCACCGGCGGCGGCAAATCCCTGTGCTACCAGATCCCGGCGATCCTGTCGGACGGGCTCACGGTCGTCATCTCCCCGCTCATTTCGCTCATGAAGGACCAGGTGGACGCGCTGCGCCTCCTCGACGTCGAGGCGTCGTTCCTGAACTCGACGCTCGACACCGCCGGGTACGCGCGCGTGATGGAGGGTTTGAGGTCCGGAACGACCCGCCTCCTTTACATCGCGCCGGAGCGGCTTTTTTCCCAGGAAGGCCAATTCCTGCAGTTCCTGATGTCGCTCAAGGTCACGCTGTTCGCGATCGACGAGGCGCACTGTATTTCGCAGTGGGGCCATGACTTCCGGCCGGAGTACCTCAAGCTCTCGATCCTCAAGGATAATTTTCCGGGCGTGCCGGTCGCGGCGTTCACGGCGACCGCCGACGCGCAGACCCGCGGGGATATCCTGCAGAAGCTGCACCTCCCCTCGCCCAGGACCTTCATCGCGAGTTTCGACCGCGCGAACATCCATTACCGGGTCGAGCCCAAGAGCCAGTCTTACGGCCAGCTCCTCACTTTTCTCAAGAAGCGCCGTGAAGAATCCGGGATCATCTACTGTCTCTCGCGCCAATCCGTCGAGACGCTTTGCGAGAAGCTGCAGGCCGACGGCTTCAGCGCGCTGCCCTATCACGCCGGGCTCAACAAGGACACGCGCGACCGCAACCAGGACCTCTTCCTGAAGGACGAGACCAAGGTCATGGCCGCGACGATCGCGTTCGGCATGGGCATCAACAAATCCAACGTGCGCTACGTCGTCCACATGGACATGCCCAAGAACATCGAAGGCTACTACCAGGAAACCGGCCGCGCCGGCCGCGACGGCCTGCCCGCCGACGCCT
>CAZHID010000228.1:0-918 GCA_964532445.1 uncultured Planctomycetia bacterium
CCTCGAGTTCACCGCGCGCATGGAAGAAAATCTTGACCGGATCGAGGACGGCGAGCTTCTGTGGACGAAGGTATTGGAGGAATTCTACACGCCGTTCAAGAAGAGCCTGGCGGCCGCGAGCACGGACATCCAGCCCGTCCGCCGCGTCGAGGAAAAAACGGACGAGATCTGCGAAAAGTGCGGCAAGCCCATGGTCATCAAGTGGGGCCGACGCGGCAAGTTCCTGAGCTGTTCGGCGTTCCCCGAATGCCGCAACGCCAAGTCGATCTCGACCAAGGTGCCGTGCCCGACCTGCCACACCGGCATGCTCGTCCAGCGCCGCTCCCGCGGGGGCAAGGGCCGCGCGTTCTACGGCTGCTCGCGCTACCCCGAATGCACGCACATTTCCAACAAGCTTCCGGGCGCTCCCGGCTCTGACGGGTCCGACACCAAGCCGGCCGATCCCGCCGATCCCGCCGCGCCGGCCGCCGCCTAAGGTCTTCCCGGGTGGAGCGTCTCCCTCAGCCGGCAGAGGCCTTTCTGCAGCACCTCGACCGGGACAAGAACTACTCGGCACACACCCGTCTCAATTACCGCATCGACCTGCGTGATTTTTTTGAATTCCTGAAGGCCGACGCGACGCCGCCGGAGCGCGCCGACCGGCTCAAGATGCGCTCCTACCTGGCCCACGCGGCGGGGAAGGGGTACGCCAAGCGCACGCTGGCGCGCAAGCTCGCGACGCTGAGGTCCTTCTACCGTTACTTCGTCCGCGAAGGCCGGATGACCAAGAACCCGATGTCGTCCATCCGCAGTCCCAAGCTCGAAAAAAAACTCCCCAATTTCCTCACCGAGACCGACGTGGACCGCCTGCTCGCGTTTCCCGCGAAGGACCTTTCCGCCGCGCGCGACCGCGCTCTCCTGGAGACGCTTTATTCGACC
>CAZHID010000228.1:928-1929 GCA_964532445.1 uncultured Planctomycetia bacterium
GGCGAGGTCGTGGGTGATCAGGATCAGCGCCATGTCCTGCTCCTTTTGCAGGTTCAGCAGCAGCTCCATGATCTGCGCCTGGATGGTCACGTCGAGGGCGGTGGTGGGTTCATCGGCGATCAGCAGCTTGGGCTCGCCGGCAATCGCCATGGCGATGGCCACGCGGGTCGCCTCGCCGCGCGCGACCGGGCTCTCCTGGAGACGCTTTTTTCGACCGGCTGCCGTGTTTCGGAGCTGGTGGCGTTGGACGAACGGGATGTGGACCCGATCGGCGCCGTGATCCGGGTGCTCGGGAAGGGCCGCAAGGAACGCCTGTGCCCGATGGGCAGCCGCGCGCTCACGGCGGTGCGGGATTATGTGGAGGCGAGATCGCGCGAAAAGGGTCTGATCTCCGCGCGCGGCCCGCTTTTTCTGAACCACTCGAGGCACGCCCGCGGGTCGCGGCTCACCGCGCGCTCGGTCCGCCGCATCCTCACGCTGCGCGTCGAAGAGATGAGCCTCCGCGCCCGGATCTCGCCGCACGCACTTCGTCACTCCTTTGCGACGCATTTATTGAACCGAGGCGCGGACTTGAGATCGGTGCAGGAACTGCTCGGCCACGCCAGCATCTCGACCACGGCGATCTACACGCACGTGAGCACGGAGCGTCTCAAACAAGTTTATGAAAAAACCCACCCGCGCGCCTGAGGCGCCTCTCACATGACGCTGATCTACGACTTCATTTTATCCATCTATGTGCTTGTGACGCTGCCGATCCTCCTGTCCAAGGGCAAGCTCAAGGATGGCGTCACCTCGACAGAGAACACGGATTATTGGGTAGCCGGGTCGGAGGAAATCAGCCCGACCGCGGCCCGCGATGATGGCCGGTTCATCTATCTGGTATTCAGCAACAACCGCGACATGCCGGCGATTTACTCGGTGGATGACGAAGGTAATGAATCGCTGATTAACACCAGCGTCATTGACAGCAACACCATCGTTATTCAACGCATGGTGCCGCG
>CAZHID010000229.1:0-1875 GCA_964532445.1 uncultured Planctomycetia bacterium
TCGCACGTCGGCATGATCTTCCGCAAGGCGCCGGTGATCACGAGCGCGCCCGACGAAGACGAAACCGAGATCGATCCGGACTTCGGGCTTGGCGAGGACGTCAGCAAGAAGCTCGACGCGGGGCTCGTACAGGTCATGCGGCATGCGAGCCTGATCCCGTCGCTGAAAGCGATGCTGGCGAAGGCGATGGGCGGCTCGTCGGTTGTCGCAATCCCCGTCGTGCGCAACGGTCGCCTCGCCGTGGACGTCATGAGCGCCAAGTGGTGCAAGCCGACGTTCTCGAAGGACGACCCGCGCAAGGTCGAGAGTCTGGAGATCCGCTACCCGTTCTTGCAGGACAGGAAGGACGAGACGAACGGCCGCTGGTACAAGGTCGTCATGCTGTTCCGCCGCGTGATCGACGGGACGCGGGACATGACCTATGTGCCTGTCGAGGCGCCGGACCGCGCGGACATCGAGCCGATCTGGGTCGCGGACAAGGCCAAGACGGTTGACCACAACCTCGGGTTCTGCCCCGTCCACTGGTACCGCTTCATGGGCTCGTGGGCCCCGACGCACGAGATTGACGGCGAGGCGATCCACGCGACGATCCTCGATGAGATCGTGGCGCTGGACTTCGCCGTTTCGCAGCGTCACCGCGCGGTGCTCTACAACGCCGACCCGATCACCTACGAGACGGGCGTGATGGAGGGATACGTCCCGACAGAGACCGTCACGTCGACTGCCTACTACGGCCCCGGCGACGCCCCCGAGAATGCGCAGTACAGGCTCCCGCAGAGCGGTCACCGCAAGTCGGGACGCCGCCGCGGTCCCGGGTCGGTGTGGCAGTACCCGAGTCACGAGGCCAAGGTGGGGCTGCTCACGCTCCCCTCGGACGCGGTGCAAGCCTGTCAGGTGAACGCGGGCGACCTCAAGGACACGATCTGCGCGGCGCTCCGCTGGAATCCGATCGACCCAAAAGAGATGTCGAGCGGCGCCACGCTGTCGGGCCGCGCGTTGGAGATCCTCTTCACCGATCAGGTCACCTACTGCAACGACGTGCGGGCGGACTTCGCGGAGGGCGCGATGCTCCCCGTGGTCGACATGCTTCTGCGCCTCATCGTGACGATGAAGAAGCGCGGCGAGTCGCTGTACCTGCCCGGCTTCGAGGTGATGGCCGACATCCTCTCGAAGTTCCACGACGAGAAGGCAGAAGGCGCGTGGATGACGCCGCGCCTGTCGGTCAACTGGGCACCGTACTTCACGCCGAACGAAGCCGACAAGAAGACCATCAGTGAGACGGTCCGCGCCGACGTTCAAGCGGGCCTGATCAAGCGCGCCACTGGCATCATGACGCTCGCGAAAAACGGCGTCTACGAGATCGAAAACCCCGCGCAGTATGCCGAGGATCTGGACAAGGAAGACGCCGAGAAGGCGGAATCGCTCCAAGCCTCGCAGCGAGCGCTCGCCGCGGCCGCGCAGAAGCCGCCGCCGGCTGCCGCTCCGCCCCCGAAGGTTGCCGCTCGCCCGGTGCGTCCGGTGACGCAGAACGGGAGCCGCAAACCCAAGCCGCCCGCGCCTCCGGCCAAGGTGATGCAGTGAACTACCCCGACCCGATCAACGATGGTCGCCGCCTGACGAAAGTCATGACCAGCGCAGACGGCACGAACCACATCATCATGTCCTACGCGCTGGATCCGGCCGGGAACACCATCGAAACAGGGCGGTGGCTCCACGGCGTGGGTCCTTGTCCGCTGGGCATGGGAGTCCCGGGTGCGGCGATGCTCTCGGAGATCCCCTCCGCGGCGGATCTGGCGCGAGTCCACGCCGAAGCGAGCGCGCAGTGAAGTTCGATTCCCTCTCCCCTCTCGGCGACGAGCAACTGACGCCCGTTGT
>CAZHID010000230.1:0-621 GCA_964532445.1 uncultured Planctomycetia bacterium
AGGGAAGAACACCCGCGACGCCCGGAACAAACCCGACAAGCTGGACGCGCGCCCCCGCGGCCACCGGCGCGATCTGCGGCGCCGCCGGCTGCGGATCGCACGGCACCATGCCGGCGTCCGTCGCAACCATCCAAAGCCGCGAGATGTTGTTCCACACGGCGCCGACGGGAGGCGCCGCGGGAGCGGGCGCCGAGACGCGGAGGGGAGGAAGACCGTACTTTTCTCGCGTCTTTTGGCTCATGCGCCGAGCCTAGCACGGGCGGCCTTGATGGTCCCGACGTGAGGATTCGAACCTCAGTCTGCGGGGCCAAAGCCCACCGTCCTAGGCCGCTGGACGACGCCGGGGATGGTTCCAAAAAGAAACGCTGCTGTCGCAGCGATCGACGCGAGCCTTTGCGTTGGCGTGATCCCGCTCAGCCTTGGCCACCTTCGGGACGGCCTCTGTCCGCATTTTATCGGCCTCTTCCTGGGCCGCGTCACGCTGTTCAAGCACCTTGGCTCGTTCGTCCCATGCGCGCGCCGCGTCCGCCTTCAGCTCGTCCGCCTTGGCGACATCCCCAGCCTGGCGAGCCTCATGCGCGGCAATGTTCTTCTGCGTCGTCTCTCTCCCAAGCTCTCGCC
>CAZHID010000230.1:631-1444 GCA_964532445.1 uncultured Planctomycetia bacterium
GCAGCATCGATGTTCTTCTGCGCGACGTCCGCCTTTGCTTCGGCGTGTCGGAGATCGCGCTCGGCGCTGGTCTTGTGATCGTCGATCGCTTCAGCACGCGCGGCCTCGTCGTCGATCTCGTGCGCCTCGTGCAGCGCATGCCAATCCTCCGCCGTGCGCGTCTCTGATTTTCGATCGTTGTGGTCCTCGTCGGCCTCGTTCAGCTCATCTTCGCGCTCGCGAATCTTCCTGTAAGCAGCCAATGTCTTCTCCTCCGCCCGAGCCGCCGCACGATCCGCGACTGCCGCCTCCTTCTTCGCTCGCTCTACCTCGGCGCTCGCGAGCGCCTTCTGCTCATCCGTCGCGTCCTCGTCTTCTTCGAGATCAGACGCCTTCTGCTCGGCTTCGCTGAGCGCTTCCTCCGCGTCAGTCACCTTTTGCTCAGCGGCCTCGTGCTCCCGCTCCAGCGTCTCGTTTTTCTCGACTGCCTTTGCGAGCTTCGTCTCAGCTTTGGAGACCTTGGAAGCCATGCGGTCCTCCTCCCGCTTCGCGTCCGCGACATTCCGGGCCGCCTCCTTGGTGCGCACCTGACGATCCGCCGACGGTCCTCGATCGCCACCGCCTCCAGACCCACCACCACCCCCGCCGCTTCCAAATTTTCCGTCATCGTCGCGCGGCTGATCTGGATTGTATCCGGAACGCACGTCTCGAAGCGCGTCTGCTAGAAGCCTCACGATGCGTTTTCCTTCTCCAGCGCGCGCACCGCGGCGGCCTCGCGCTGAATGTCCGCCCGAGTCGCTCCCGCAGCAACGCGAGCTCGAATGTAGTCAGACG
>CAZHID010000230.1:1454-1834 GCA_964532445.1 uncultured Planctomycetia bacterium
CAGCGGCTCCTGTCGATTCCGGCACAACACCGGGGGCGCGCTGTGTTGTCGGGACATCATCAGGCGCCTTCACTTCCGCCGCCTCGACCTTGGCCAGCGCCCCGGTTTCGTCGCCGCCCTTCGCACGGTCCGACGCGAGCCGCTCGGTTGAACCGACGCCGCCCGGGAGCACACCCAAACCCTGCTGCACGCGCCACTCGTCCACCGCCGCGAGCTTCTTTTCTACCGCTTCGATGGTGATCGGCACGCCGCCGTCGACCAACGTGAACGGCTGCGCTTCGATGATCGCCGCGAGCTTGTTGACGCGGTCCTGGTTTGGAGGCGCGCCCGCCGCGCGCTCGCCTTGCACGATCTCGATCAAGACCTTCTGCCGGGCCGCG
>CAZHID010000231.1:0-1301 GCA_964532445.1 uncultured Planctomycetia bacterium
GCGCGCAGAACACGGTCGAGATCATTCCCGTGCCCCAGTCCCAGGCCGCCTTCCAGAGCACCGCGGACTCCACGCAGACGATGATGCAGCAAGGCATTCAGCAGGCCGGACAGATGGCGACGGCGACCGCTCAGTCGGTCGCTGCCGAAGTCAAACCCGGCACCGTCGAGTACTCGAAGAAGATCCAGACCGCGCTCAAGAACGCCGGCCTGTACGTCGGCAATGTCGACGGCAAGATCGGTCCCAAGACCCGCGAAGCCATCAAGACCTTCCAGGCCCAGAACGGCCTGAAGGCGGACGGCGTCGCCGGCGCTCAGACCTGGGCCAAGCTCTCGCAGTATTACACGAGCTCCGCTTCCGCTCCGGCGACCGCGACGACCACGCTCGAGTAACGCTCCGCTCCGTTCCAAAGATCCCGGAAGACACTGTTCTTCCGGGATCTTTTTTTGCCCGCCCGCCCGTGATAAAAATGTGATAAATTAGCCGTTCATGTTCGACTCCATCCGTAAAAAAATAGGCACTTTTCTCTTCGGCGTCCTCGCGGTGCTGTCGCTCATCCTTTTTCTGAAGTTCAAGGAGCATTCCGACTTCAAAAAAGTGGTGACGGCGCTCCAGGCGGACTCGCGCGCGGCCGAAGTGCTTGTCACGGAGTCCAGTCTCGACGAGTCGACCGGCAGCTTCACGACGACGATCAAATTCCTCGAATACGATTACAAGGGCCAGCCGCTCGCGCCCCGGTATTTCACGTTCCGGGGCAATATGATCCAGTTCCAGGCTCTTGTCGTCCGCTTCGAGGACGGCTACATCGAGCGCGGCCACCGGATGAAGGGGAAAAGCGCCTACCTGTTCCTCAAAGCCTTCGTCCTCGACGGCAAGAACACCCAGGAATTCGTGATCACGCCGACCCAAGGCGTCCCCGAGGGCTACAAGGTCGAGGGCGTGCCGTCCAAGATGCAGAAGGAGATCTGGGCCCACTTCTGGTCGTATGTCCTCAATCCCAAGGCCCGCAAAGGCGTCGGCGTGAAGAACGCCCAGATCGAGGCCCCCGGCTCCGTCTTCGTGCCGGGCACGCTCTACGACATCCGCATCGAGCATGACGGCGGTCTTCGTATCGACGCCAAACCCATCCCCGCGGTCCTCCGCGGGGAGACCATTAGGTGAGGTTTCTCCGAAGTGAGCGCTAAAGATAAGAGGGTAAAATCCGGTCTTGCCGTCGTCGTCCCGACTCAGCGGGAGGGGGTCGCCTCCGGCGGCGGAGGCGCGGCAGACCAGACCGTGCGAAAGGGATCATTCAGCGGCCA
>CAZHID010000231.1:1434-1810 GCA_964532445.1 uncultured Planctomycetia bacterium
CGGGGAAATCGTCGCTCGCGTTCGACACCATTTACGCTGAAGGACAGCGCCGGTACGTTGAATCCCTTTCCGCCTACGCGCGGCAGTTCCTGGACCAGATGCACAAGCCGGACGTCGAGCTCATCGAGGGTCTGTCACCGGCCATTTCCATCGAGCAGCGCAACGCCGCGTCGAACCCCCGCTCGACCGTCGGCACCGTCACCGAGATCTACGATTACCTCCGTCTCCTCTACGCCTCCATCGGCATCCCGCATTGCCACAAGTGCGGCAAACGAATCGCCAGCCAGAGCGCCCAAGAGGTCGTTGAGTCGGTGCTCAAGCAGGGTAAGCCCGGTTGGCACCTGACCGTCCTGGCTCCGTCGGTCGAAGGGCGTAA
>CAZHID010000232.1:0-382 GCA_964532445.1 uncultured Planctomycetia bacterium
AACCCCACACCGCCCGCTTATAACATTGGGTTAGAACGGAAATGTGGTGGAGCTGAGCGGGATCGAACCGCTGACCTCTTCGTTGCGAACGAAGCGCTCTACCAATTGAGCTACAGCCCCAAAAAGACAGGTGTTTTTATGAAGTGCTTTCGCGGACCCAGGCGAGATAAGGCTCGAACCCCTGGTCCACGGGCATCGAAACGATCTCAGGACATTCGTACGAGTGCGAGGCGCGGACCGCCTCTTCCAAACGTTTCACGAGGCTTTGCCGGGTCTTGGCGACCAGCATGACCTCACGGGATTCTTCGAGCTTTCCCTGCCAGACGTACAACGAACGGATCTGCGGAACGAGGTTCACACACGCGGCGAGACGCTTTTCCAG
>CAZHID010000232.1:392-1780 GCA_964532445.1 uncultured Planctomycetia bacterium
CCAGCAGGTCCCGGGCGATCCGGTCGGCCTGAGCATCATCCTTGCAGGTGACCAGAACGACCCGGACGTCCGTCATGGACTAGAACCTAAGGACGATCCGGTAATCCTTGCCTTCTTTGTTCAGGATGACGTGACCTTCGCGGGCCAGCCAACCCAGGCTCATCAGCGTGATGTCCTGGTCGCGGCCGATGCCGGCGACCATCGAGGACAAGGTGCTCTCTTTTTTCTCGTCCAAATAATGCCAGATCTCGCCGGCGACGATACCGATCTCTGTGATCATAGGGTTCTCCGTTTCAAAAAGAGCATGGCCGGCCGATCGGACACTTCCTAAAGAGCGAATATTCTAGCACAAGGGACGCCCGAACCCAAACCACCCGGAACGCCCCGGGTCTTTGGCTGCGCGGGTGGGGCGGACCCGGCTTTAGTCTTCCTTTTCCGCCGGACGGCGGTTCCAGCTTTTGCACTGCGGGCAGCGCGAAAGTTCGCGGTGCAATGAATCCACGTAAGTGTAGGTGCAGACGGAGCAGTTCCACACCTCTTTCGGGTGCACCTGATACTTCTTGAAAGAACCGCCGCGCTCGAAGCGCACCCAAACGATGATGACGGCCAGGAGCGTCGCGCTGAGGTAGATGAGCACCGCCGTCGAAATGTCGACCGGGATCATCGGGACGTATCCGCCCCGGGATCCGGGATCCGGACCTTGCCGCGCTGATCATGACCCTGCCGGGTCTCATCCAGCGGGATGAACTGCCACTGCTCGAGGTAACGCCCGATCAGGAGATCGGTCTGGGGATCGCCGGAGGAAATGAGCATCCGCACCTCGCTGACCTTGCCCGTGCCGACGACCGTGATCTCGTATTCCGGGTCGACCCAAGGCGCGTCCGCACGGTCGGGCAGTGCCGGAAAAACGGGCGCCGAGAGCAGGCCGCGGTCCGCCAGTTCCTCCCCTTCCACCGGGAACGGCCAGGGAATGAGGGCGACTTGGAGCTTTTTGCGGAACACGGCTTCGGGGTACGGCTTCTCCTCGCGGAGGCGGCCGCGCAGCGCGCTCCAGGTGGACTGTCCCAGCGGCACACTGACCAGATCGCCCGGGTCCGGCCGTTCCATTTCCTGGGCTTGGGGCTCAAGGCCTGGGGCTGTTTCGGCGGCCGACCGATAAACGGTCGAGCTGAGCTCGGGCTTGGACGCCAGGATCATGTTGAAGGCGTCGTCGGTCAGGATCGGACCGACGAAGTAGATCTACGGCTCCAGACGCGGCTTGGCGCCGGGGGCTTCGATGTCGATGAAGATCACGAAGAGCCAGACCAGGTGCCACAGGGCCGACACGAGGAGCGCGGTCCTGAGCGGCCGGCTCGTCTGGAGTTCATGGAGGAAAGGGATCAAGCCGC
>CAZHID010000233.1:0-236 GCA_964532445.1 uncultured Planctomycetia bacterium
CGATCCTGAATATCGTCGCCGGGGTCTGTATGCTTCGGCTCAAGTGAAGTAGAATAAGCGCGCATGACACCGATCGAACCCCATCCCATCGCCCCGAGCTCCGCCGTTGACCGGCGGGAGATCGTTTTTCTCATGACGCCCCAGCACACCGGAACGCACTTCTGCCGGATGCTGCTGGAGACGCATCCCCGGATCTCCCCGTGCCTGGCGGCCGGGAATTTCCCGGTCCACAAGGA
>CAZHID010000233.1:250-767 GCA_964532445.1 uncultured Planctomycetia bacterium
GCCGTATGTCCACCGGGGTTTTAGGATGGAAATGGCCAACTTCGACAGGATCAAGATCGTCACTGCCGTGCGCGACCCGCTCCTGTCGGTCATCTCCGCGCTCCGCAGGACGCCCAAGGGCGTTGAAAAATCCGCGCTCATCCTCCGCGGAATCCTGTTCACCTCGCGGCTCACGAACGTGTTCCACTTTTGCACGGACCTCTGGAAGGACCAGCCGGAGAAGGCTTTGGGGGTCTTTGACTACCTCGGTCTGGACGTTCCGGGGGCGGCGCGTCAGTACCTCAAGACCTACCCGGTGATCAACCACACGCAGTCGAACACGCCGGCGCACCGCGTGATGGACGCGCTGATCCGCAAGCCCGTGAGCCGGATGCAGGCCGGCAGCGAGAATGTGCCGGAACCGCACAACGAGCTCTACCCGGCGCTCGACGAGGACGTGCTCAAACAGCTCCGCGAAGCAAGGGACCTTCTGGTCCGCAGGAAAAAGATCCATCCTGTCATCCGGCCCTGGGCGGAC
>CAZHID010000233.1:777-1762 GCA_964532445.1 uncultured Planctomycetia bacterium
CCGCCGCATCACGGAGTTCGAGACCTTTTACCGCAAGCTCGGCTACCGCGATCTGATGTGGTTCAAATGATCGGCCGGCTCCGTTCGTTCCTCGCGAAGGCCGGTCTCGCCGCGCTGTCGGTCCTTCTGACACTGCTCGCGCTCGAGGGCGCGTTCATCCTGTACGACCGCGTCAAGGAAGGTGAGTTCGTGCCGGTGAGCAAAAAGCTGCTCGGGGAGTACAACGCCTACCAGGAGGAGTACGATCCTGAGACCGGGCATTACCGCAAGCGCGTGGAAACGGACACGCTTTTCCCGCATCCTTATCTCGGCTATGTGCGCCACAGCATGCCCCCGGAAGGCATCCCGTTCATCAACACGGAAGGCTTTTTTGGCCGCCGGTTCGCGGGTGTCAAAGAAGAGGGTGTCTTCAGGGTCATGATCACGGGCGGATCGGTCGCGACGGGGTACGGCGCTCAGCGGGTCGACAAGAACCTCCTGGAGAGGGACCTGAACGCGCGGTACACGGGCGGGGCGATCAAGCGGTTCGAAGTGATGAACCGCGCCCACGGCGCGTGGAAGCAGCCTCAGCAGCTCATCAACGTCATGCTTCACGCGCACGAGATCGACGCGCTCATCGTGCTCGACGGCTACAACGAGGCGCACCACATCTGGAACCGTCACGGTCTTTCGATGGACCATCCGAGCGACAATTACTACACGGGCATGCAGGTCAATTACGGCAAGCCGATCCAGACACTCGCGCTGCGGATCGACGGGCGGCTGCGGGAGCTGCTTTTTACGAACCCGATCGCGCGGCGGTCGCAGCTCTGCTACTTTGTGATCACCCGGCTGCGCGCGGCGGCGCAGGCGCGCGCGAACGATCCCAAGGACCCCATCGGCGGCAGGGTGATGGGTTTTGGGAGAGGCCTTCTGGCGCTCCCGAACGATTGGGCCCTCGAGAAAAACCGCGAGTACCACATCCAGGCCTCCAAGCGGTACACGT
>CAZHID010000234.1:0-538 GCA_964532445.1 uncultured Planctomycetia bacterium
CATCAACGAGGTCCTGATCCCCGCGTACGGCGTGGATTTTTCGACGGACCATATCTCGCCGGAAACGTTCCGCAATCTCACCGACCCGACCAAGGGGCTGCTGTATCAGGCGAGCGGCGCGCGCGTCAACTACCTGTTGGAGACCGCGTTCTTCCACGCGGTGCTCACGTTCAAGGATGCGCTCGCGGCGTCCACCGTCCGCGATAAAGCGGACACGAGCTTCAAGAAGTGGTTCGGCCTTTCGCTCCTGGACGGGATCTCGTTCCGCGACATCCAGATCCTTGGCGGATCGGCGTCCTTCCTGCTGTACGGCTCCAACGGCGCGCGGATCGCGAACGACAACGTGACGATCGCCTACTGGGCCGGCAAGACAACGACCGCGAACGCGGCGGACACCCGCACGCTCGATGTCGATGTGACCGGTTCTTCGCCGAACGCTTCGATCCGGGTCGTCGACCAGGACCGCCAGGACGTGACCGTCTACGGTCTGAACCTCGCGAACGGCTCCATTTCGGTCTCCACCGGCGACGATTATCTG
>CAZHID010000234.1:548-1741 GCA_964532445.1 uncultured Planctomycetia bacterium
TCCCCCGTAACGGGGCAGCATTCACCTATCCTTTCCGTCCATGATCGATATCAAAATCCTCCGCTCCAATCCCGAGCTCATCCGCGATTCCATCGCCAAGCGAAACCTCAAAGTGGACCTCGACGCGTTTTTGTCGCTCGATGCCATGCGCCTCGCGGAACGGCAGCAAATGGAAGACCTCCAAGCCCTCCGAAACCGCGTTTCCAAAGAAATTCCCACGATCGCCGACCCCGCCCAGAAGAACGCCTACCTGCAGGTCCTGGCCCGTATGCTGGATTCTGTGAAGGAAGCGCTCCGGGTCCAGAAGGACGCGGCGTCCATCCAGACGAACTTCGCCGCCTATGACATGGTCACCAACGAGATCGCGAAGTATCTCGCCACAGAGGCGCTCAAAACCGCGTTCAATCTGGAAAAAGTGAAATTCGCGGACCTCGCGATGGGCTTCGTGAACGATCCCGCGGGTGAGCAGAAGAACCTGCGCGGCGCCCAGGAAAAATACTTCCGCGATGCCCTGAACAACCTCTATTTCATCCTTCCGACGGGCACCGTTTATTTCTGGAAGACGTCGGTCGCGCTCTCGGTCCGGCTGTTCCAGGCGGGCACGGACTTCTACACCGACCTCACCAGGATCTACGACGCCAACATCACCGTCGCCTCGACCCCGGAAGAAGTGAAGGCTTTAGACGCCCAGTTCGGCTTCACGATCCCCACCACCGGCGAACAGCTCAACAAAGCCGGCGCCCAGGAAAAATACCTCACCGGCTCCGACGGCAAGACCTACTTCATCAAGCCCGACGGCGGCATCTACCTCTTCAGGACGAGCATCGCCGCTTCGATCAAGGTCGCCCAGGTCCCGGTGTCGTACCACACCAACGCTTCGACCCTGTATGACGCCAACATCGTGACGGTCACGACCGCCGCTGACTCAAAAGCCCTGGACGCCCTCTTCAACTTCGTCGTGAACCCCTCAGGCGATCAGCTGAACCTCCGCGGCGCCCAGGAGAAGTACTTCACTGACGCGGCAGGGAAGGTCTACTTCGTGAAGCCCGACGGCGGCATCTACCTGTTCAGGACGAACATCGCCATCTCGATCAAGGTCGCCCAGGTCCCGGTGTCCCATTACACCGACACCAGGCTCATCTACGACGCCAACATCACCGTCGCCTCGACCCCGGAAGAAGTGAAGGCTTTAG
>CAZHID010000235.1:0-1634 GCA_964532445.1 uncultured Planctomycetia bacterium
GGCCCGGTGGACATCTGGCTGGAAATCAAAAAGGACGACGGGCATCTTGCGCGGTTCAAGGTCCCCGCGGACGCCGCCGAAAGGAACGGGTATCTATCCTTAAGGTTCTCGGTCCCGGCGACCGTTTCGCATCACGAGCTGAACGGTGCGGATGACCGCCGGCTTAAAGGGTTCAGCCTCTCCTCCGTCATCATCGAGCCGGCCGCGGCGTGAGCCTTCAAAACGCCGTGCAGCGCGCCGCCCGGCGCTGCGAGCTCGTCCAAGCCGCCCACCACCTCCAGCGACCCATCGCGTAGAACGGCGACACGGTCGGCCGCCCGCATGAGCGCGACCCGGTGTGTGATCACGATGCAGGTCCGGCCCCGCGCGGACCGTTCGATCGCTTCCTGGACCGCTTCCTCCGTCAACGTGTCGAGGGAGCTCGACACCTCGTCCACGATCAACACCTCGCATTTTTTGAGCAGCGCGCGTGCCAGCGAGAAGCGCTGTTTTTCCCCGCCGGAGAGTCCCGCGCCGCCGTCGCCGATCCGGGTGCTGAGACCTTCCGGAAGACGCCGCACGAGCCCGTCCAGCCGGACGCTTGTGAGGACCTCATTCAACTCCGCTTCGGACACCTCCCGCCCCAGGCCGTAGGTCAGGTTCGCCAGGAGCGTGTCATTGAAGAGCAGGGTGTCCTGTCCCGCGAACGCGAACGCTTCCGCCAGCGAGGCGCCCGTGAATTCCCTCAGGTCCGTGCCGTCGGCAAAAAGCGTCCCCGGCGGACAATCGTAAAGTCTGAGCAGCAGGTGCGCGACGGTCGTTTTGCCGGATCCGGTGGGGCCGACCAGCGCGGTCGTGGTGCCGCGCGGGAAGTCCAGGCTCAGGCCCTTGAGGACCGGAACGCCCGGACGGTAGCCAAAGCTGAGGTTCCTGACCCGGAGGGCATCACGGAGCCCCGTCCACCGCACCGACCCTTCGGGAACGATGTGTTTGTCCTCGTCGCTCAACACGTCCTCAAGCCGTTTGAGCGAAAGCTGTGCCTGTACGGATCCGATCCCGAACTCATGGAAGACCCCGAATCGCGGGACGCTCAAATGAACGAGGTAAAAGAAGACCAGGTAATGGGACAGGTCGGCGGATTGCTCGGCGCGCATCATCCAGTTGATCGCGAAGGCGATGAAGAGGAGCGACAGGAAGGCGCCGAAGTCCTGGAGGGGTTTGGACATCGCCTGAACGCGGTCGATCCGGTCCTGATGCGCCGCTTCCTCCCGCACCGCGCCGGCGAACCGTTCCTTTTCGGCGCCGTAGGTCGAGTTCACTTTGACGAGCGGGATGCACGAGATGAGGTTGAAGATGATCCGCCTCACCTGCGCGATCGAGCGGTCCCAGGAAAAACTCTCGTCCCGGGCCTTGGCGACGAGCCGGTTCATCACGAGCGGAAAGACCGGGAGCGCCAGCCACGCTACGAGCGAAAGTTTCCAGGAGATCCACAGCATCATGCCCGTGAACGCGGCAAGGCTCATAAGACCGCTCAGGAGCGTCTGATAGACGCGCAGCTGGTTCGCGACGGTTTGTGAGTGGGCTATAATGACGTGGTGGATGTCGCCGATGTTCCGGCGGTCGGGCGCGGCTTCATGGACCACCCGATCCTGCGA
>CAZHID010000236.1:0-1628 GCA_964532445.1 uncultured Planctomycetia bacterium
GATGGCGCTCCTCGAGCCGCGGCTCGCCGTGCTGGACGAGACGGATTCGGGCCTCGACATCGACGCGCTCAAGATCGTCGCGGCGGGCATCAACCGTCTTCGCGGGCCCGAGAAAAGCATCCTGATGATCACGCATTACCAGCGGCTTTTGAACTACATCGAGCCCGATCGCGTCCACGTGCTCGCCGGCGGCCGCATCATCAAGTCCGGCGACAAGCAGCTCGCGCTCGAGCTGGAAGCGCGCGGGTACGACTGGGTGCTGGCCGAGGCGGCGGTCGCGGACCTGAACGCCGCCGCGGGCCGGGCTTAAGGGCATGTCACCGTTGGCCGCGGATCCCGCCGAGCACACTTTGGGCGCATGGGCCCAGGCGGCGCGGAATTTGGGCATCGCATCCCAACCCTCGTGGATGCGGCACTTCCGGTCGGACGCGCTGGCACTTTTTGAAGCGGACGGCTTTCCCGCGCCGGGCGAGGACGCCTGGCGTCACATGGGCCTTGACGCGCTGCTCAAGACCGCTTGGAAGCCGGCGGAAGATCTTTCCCGGATGGAGCTGCCGGCCGGTTCGGGCATCGAGATCAAGGGTTGGGAGGACTTAGGCCGTCTTCCCGAGGCTTCGGCTACCCGCGCTGCTTCAGGACCGTTCGCGCGTCTCAATGCCGCGCTCCTGACCCGCGCCATCAGCGTCCGCGCACCCCGTAACGTCTGCTGTCTTCAACCGATCAACTTCATCCCGGCGCTTCCCGCCAAGACCGCTTCCGGCTGGATGATCCACCCGCGCGCGAGCGTGCTGCTCGAGCCGGGTTCCCGGCTGGACATTGTTCTCGACCTGAGCCGACTTCCGGATGCGGAAGGCCTCGTGAACCTGGTCATGGACATCGAGCTGCGTGAGCAGACCGCCCTGAACCTGGTGATCGCCGGCGCCGACACGGACCGGATCCTGAGCCTGATCGACATTTCGGTCCCTCAGCGGCGCGACAGCGTGTTCCGGTTCTTCTGTCTCGAGACCCGCGGCCGCCAGGACCGCGTCGAGCTGTCCGCGTCGCTCGAAGGGGCGAACGCGTCCACCGACCTTTTCGGCCTGGCCCTTCTTGGCGAGGCCTCGCGGGCATTCCATCATTACCGTGTGGACCATCGGGTCCCGCACACACAGAGCCAGCAGATCTTCAAGAGCGTGTTATCAGGCGAGGCGCGTTATGAGTACGACAGCCTGGTCACGATCCATCCGGAAGCCCCGCATTGTTCCAGCGAACAGCTCAACAAGAACCTCGTTCTCTCGGACGCCGCGCGGGCCTACGCCCGGCCGCAGCTGGCGATCCACACCGACGAGGTGCAGTGCCATCATGGCGCGACGGTGGGGCAGATGAGCACGGAAGAGCTTTTGTACCTCAGGACCCGCGGTGTGGACCCGGCTTCCGCGTCGGCGCTCATCCTCAAAGGGTTCGTGGACGATCTTCTCAAGGAGATCCCGGTCTCTTCCGCCGCGGCCGGTCTCCAGCGCCGCGCACACGAGCGTTTAAGCGGGATCGCCCGATGAAGCGCGTGGAGGATGTCCGTCGGGACTTCCCGACGCTGGCCGTCCGGATGAACGGCGGGCCGCTAGCGTACCTGGACAACGCCGCTTCGACCC
>CAZHID010000237.1:0-1571 GCA_964532445.1 uncultured Planctomycetia bacterium
GGCCCGCGCGCGAGCTCGGCCACGACGCGGCCGCGTCCCGGACCTGCCCCCAGTGCAACCGGGGGCTCGAGGAGATCCAGGAGGACAACTTTTTCTTCTCGCTGTCGAAGCATCAGGAGTGGCTCATCAGCTACATCGAGTCCCATCCGGGCTTCATCCTCCCCGAGTCCCGGCGCAACGAGACCCTTTCGTTCCTCAAGAACAACGTCCTGAACGACCTCTGCATCTCGCGCCCCAAGGCGCGTCTGGCGTGGGGCATCGAGGTCCCGATCTCGAGCGAGCACGTGACCTACGTCTGGTTCGACGCCCTGATCAATTACATCTCCGCGCTCGGCTACCCGGCGATGGACGGCCGCATTGCGAAGTTCTGGCCCGCGGACGTGCACCTCATCGGCAAGGATATCTTGAGGCCCCACACCGTGTACTGGCCGATCATGCTCCACGCGCTGGGCCTCGAGCCGCCGAAAATGGTCTTCGCGCACGGCTGGTGGATGGTGGACCAGGCCAAGATGTCCAAGTCTCTCGGCAACGTGGTGAACCCCGTGGACGTCGTCCACGAGTACGGCATCGATGCGTACCGGTACTTCCTCCTGCGCGAAGTGCCGTTCGGCCAGGACGGGACGTACAGCGACGCGGCCATCACGTCGCGTTACAACGTCGACCTCGCCAACGACCTCGGCAACCTGACGCACCGCACCCTTTCGATGATGGAAAAGTATTTCGGCGGCACGATCGAGCCCGACGCGGCCGCGCCGGCGGCCCACGCCCTGCGCTCCGCGGCCGAATCGCTGTCCGAAAAACTCGAAGCCGCCTGTGACCGCATGATGTTCCACGAAGGTCTCGCGGAGATCTGGAACGTGATCACGCTCGCCAACCGTTACATCGACGATTCCGCGCCGTGGGCGATGAAGAAGCAGGGAAAGGACGCCGAGCTCAAGGTCGTCATGGCGTCCCTTTGCGAGGCGCTGCGCGTCGTCGCTCAGGCGGTCTATCCGTTCATGCCCGCGTCCGCCGCCAAGATCTGGCACCAGCTCGGACTTGAGGAAAAAGACCTCGTCGCACCCACGTTCCGCTCCGTGCGCTGGAACTACTTCCGTCAGCCGACCCCTGTCCGCAAAGGCGAACCGGTCTTCCCGCGGCGCGAAACCGAAGCGTCCAAAGCGATGCCCGCCGCCCCCGCGACCAAGGCGACACCCCCCGCGCCCAAGAAATGAGCCTGCCGGTGACGGTGTTCCTTCCGGCGCAGAGCCGCCGGTGCGCCCCACTGACGAGACATTGTTTGTGACGCAGCGGGTTTACCTCGACTACAACGCGTCCACTCCGGTTTGCGCGGAAGCGCTCAAGGCTTTCGCCGAAACAGCATCAGTTGTCGGCAACGCGTCGAGCGTTCATCTGGATGGTCAGTCGGCCCGCCATCGGATGGATGATGCCCGGCAAGGCTTGGCTTCGATCTTCCAAGTGCATCCCCAAGAAATCGTTTTTACTTCCGGCGCGACCGAGGCCAATAACCTGGCGGTCAAAGGCATCGCCCGTCATGCCCGTTCGACGGCGGACAAGCGTCATGTGCTGGT
>CAZHID010000238.1:0-1553 GCA_964532445.1 uncultured Planctomycetia bacterium
CTCTGGATCTTCCATCGGCTGGCCAAGAAACTTCTGGGTCCCGTTCCGGCCGTGTGGGCGACCGCCGTCGCTGCCTTCTCGCCGCTGGCCGTGGCCCTTTCCCGGACCCTCCAGCCGGAAGCTTTCATGGGCTTTGCCTCGGTCGGCTTCGTTTATTTCGCTTTTCGCTACCGCCAAAAGACCCGGATGCGCGACGCCGCGTGGGCCGCGCTTTTTTTGTTCCTCGCGGTGGGCGCCAAATTCTACAACGGGTACTTGATCGCGCTCACAGCGGGCTGGTTCTGGGGTCCGGAGCTCAAAGCCCCGGCGAAGCGGGTTGCGGCATCCGGTCTGGTGCTGGCTGGTCTCGCCCTGGCCCTGGCGTGGTCGGTCATGATGTGGAACGCGGGCCGTCACGCGGACCTGTTCTACAACCCGTTCCAGTTCTCGGCCAACCGCGGACCGGCCGATCAAAGTTACCTGCAGGTCCTGATGACGCCGCATTACCTGATCGGCATGGTCAAGTCCTTCACCGTTCATCTTTTGTCCCCGGTCGCCGCGGCTCTGTGGGTCTGGTCCTTCACACGAAAAAGTGTAAGCGGTGCCGAAGGGGTGGGGATCGCCCGTCAGTGGATGCTCTGGTCAGGGGTCCTGATGCTCGTGATCTGGAAGACGGCCGTCGACCATCCGTACTACCAATATCCGGTCCTTTTTCCGGCGGCCCTCCTGGCGGGCTGGGGGGCCGTGGAGCTGTGGGCCTCCCTTAAAAAATGGGCCGTTTTGCGCCGGGGGTTCGCCGTTCTCGGTATAATGTCCCATCTGTTCTTGGCGGGCTATCTCTATAGAGGATTGTACAGCGTCCCGGAGGACCGGCAGCCGATCCTGGCCGCCGCCCAGGAAGCCCGCGAGCGCATCCCGAAGGACGCCTTGATCCTGGCCTCGCATTGGACCAATGAGTCGCTCCTGTATTATTGCGACCGGCGGGGCTGGATCCTGGACCTCGTCACTCAGAGCGACGATCAGCTGATCCGGCGTTTCGACGAGCTCCGGCTCAAAGGCGCCCGGTACTACGTGACGTCGACCCCTGAAGACTTGAAGCGCCGCGAGGGTTTTGCCCGGCATCTGTCGAAGCACGGCAAGCCGGTGAGCGTTTCGGACCGATATTTGATCTACAACATCGAAGCCTGACACCGTCGGCTGGAGGCAGCGTTCATGGACATCAGTTCCGAAGCGTCCGTTCAAAAGTTCAAGTACAAGGTCGGCTACGACGAGTACCAGATCGACCTCGGCAAGGTCTATTACACCAAGCTGGTCACCGCGGTCAGGAAGTTCTCCAAGAACCCCAAGGGCCGGATCCTCGACATCGGCTGCTGGGACGGCACGTTCGTGGCCCAGTTCATGGGGGAGCGCGAGTGCTACGGCATCGAAGGCAACCTCGCGGCTTGTCAGCGCGCGGTCGGGAAGGGCGTGCTGGCGCAGGCCGCGGACATGGAAAAGCGCCTCCCGTTCGATGACGGCCACTTCGACACGATCACCGCGGCGGAAGTGATCGAGCACGTCTATGACACGGACTT
>CAZHID010000239.1:0-1248 GCA_964532445.1 uncultured Planctomycetia bacterium
GCCGTCGCCACGTCCGACACTTCGGCGCGGGGGGGGATCGGCGCGGTGATCATGACAGAGAAACCCCCGGCCTGATCTTTTTGATATGCGCTTCAGCGGCGGAACGGATCTTTTCGGCCAAAAGGGTCATTTCGAGCACTTCGTTCTCAGAAACGGCTCCTGCGGCTTCATAATCACTGAAATTCCGTTTGGTCCTGAACATTTCGAACTTCTTGATATCCGGCGCGGCCAGCTGCAACGTGAGGCCAAGACTTTGGATCACTCGGTGGTGATGAGCTTCTCTCGCCGCACGATAGCCGAAGGCGAAGAGGGCCGCCCTGGAGCACTGGAGCGCGGCATTGTAGGCGATATTGAACCGCCAGTCCGGGGACACTGCTTTAACGCGGCAGTCCTTCAAATCGCGACCGGCGATCCTGAAAAGGTCGGCGATCTCAGCGTCGGAAGCCTGGTGCTCGGCCAGCCAGCCGTTATCCAGCCAATTTTTTAAGCTCATCTTCATCCCCGATGATCACATTGACGGGGCCGCTGATGACCCTGGACAGGAACGACCGGGGTTCAAGGGCCTTTTTTTTGAACTCAGCGGGCGCGTACAGCGTGACGTTGACCGGCCGGGAAGACCGGTCTTCGGTCTTCGCGACCCGGTCCAAGACTTCATCCAGTCCGACGTCTCCGACCACCGCCAGGTCGATGTCGCTATCCGAACGTTCCCGGCCGGCAGCCATCGAACCAAAGACAAAAGCCCATCGGATCCTGGAGCGCAGCGGCTCAAGCGCTTGCAGCAACGCGGGAGCGAGACCGACGGTTTTGTCGACGATCTGCTGAAGCTCGTGATGGATCGGACAGCGTTCGTCGGGACGGTAAAGCTTGAGACGCGCTTTTTTTTCAACGGCCAGAACCCCCGCTTGAGTGAGCCGGTCCAGAACACGCTGGACCGCACCCTGCCCGCGTCCAACGCGGCGAATGATCTCCCGCAAATGTAAAGGTTCCGCGGGCCGGACAAAAAGGACGTTGAGCACCCCGATCGTGGTCCGATCGCAAAAGGAACTCAATAGAGATGATTTAACGTATGTACCCATATTGAGTACTAATGTACCCTATTTTGGTACATAAATCAAGGGGGTGGATATTCGTCGTCAGAAAGCGGTTCTGACGGGAACTTTGGCCCCGCATCCCCTGCAGACCGCGTAGGGCGAGCTGAAGGCCGGCGAGAGCGTGATCGCTCCTCCGCACTTGCCGCAGGCGACCGTT
>CAZHID010000239.1:1258-1511 GCA_964532445.1 uncultured Planctomycetia bacterium
CCCGTTTGCGCGGTTGATGTGCTAGCGGTCGGAGTTGGCGCTGTGCCGCCGGTAGCGCCTCGGGTTTGCCCCGGAACGGCGTGAGTCGTGGAACACTTGGGGCATTGGACGGTCGGATGATGGAATTCCGGCGGGAGCTTTAGCTTGAGACCGCAGGAGCACGTGAGAAAAACAAAGCCGTTCACGGCGCGCATGAGGTCGCCGGTCTGCCGGGCCGGGGTCACGGACGAGGCCGCACCGGCGGGCGCGAGCC